>CAYUUY010000136.1:0-1502 GCA_964448035.1 uncultured Candidatus Saccharibacteria bacterium | reverse complement strand
CTTATTTATCAAGCCAGTATCGTGTGGTAGCGATGGTTTTTGTGGTTTTAGCCGTGTTGTTAGGAGTTTTGGCTTACGTTGGAGTTCAAAATCCATTTGTACCCATTGCATTCTTAACGGGAGGGTTCTTTTCTGGTTTATGTGGTTATTTGGGAATGAAGACTGCCACTTTTGCATCGGCCAGGACAGCTCAAGGTGCTTCCGAATCATTGAACAAAGGTCTGAAAATTGCCTTCCGAAGTGGTGCAGTAATGGGATTGGTTGTTGTAGGTTTTGGTCTTTTAGACATTGCTCTTTGGTTTTGGTTTTTAAATGATATTATTTTCACCCCCGAAAATATGGCAGAGGGTCTTAAATTCATGGGACTTACTTTTGTTCATGAAAATACGAGCACTCACCAAAAGATGGTTGAAATTACAGCAACTATGTTGACTTTTGGTATGGGAGCTTCTACGCAGGCACTATTTGCACGTGTAGGCGGAGGTATTTTTACTAAGGCTGCTGATGTAGGCGCTGATTTGGTGGGAAAAGTAGAAGCTAATATTCCAGAAGATGATCCACGTAACCCTGCTACAATTGCAGATAACGTTGGTGATAATGTAGGTGATGTGGCGGGAATGGGAGCCGATCTTTACGAATCTTATTGTGGATCAATTTTGGCCACTGCTGCATTGGGGGCTGCTCTTCCAGGCTTAACAGTTGGCGAGCAACTTCAGTCTATAACCGCTCCAATGATTGTTGCAGCTATTGGAATTGTGCTTTCTATTATAGGAATATATTTGGTGCGCACCAAGGAGGGAGCCACCCAAAAGAATTTGTTGAATGCACTGTTAATGGGAACTGGAGGAAGTTCTGCATTAATCTTAGTCGCAATTGCAGGTTTGGCTTGGTTCGAATGGATAAGTTGGGGGGTATTTGGTTCTGTTACTGCTGGTTTAATTGCAGGGGTAATTATAGGACAAGGAACTGAATATTTTACTTCTGATGGATATAAACCTACTAGAGGAATTGCCCGTCAAGCACAACAAGGTCCTGCCACTACTATTATTGATGGAATGGCAGTAGGTATGTTTTCCACTTGGATTCCAGTGGTAACTATTGTGGCTGGTATTATTGCTGCTTATGGTTTTGCAGGAGGTTTTACTCATTTTGCACATGGAGTGTATGGAATTGGATTTGCAGCAGTTGGCATGTTGTCAACTCTTGGAATTACTCTTGCTACAGATGCCTTTGGACCCATAGCTGATAATGCTGGAGGTAATGCAGAGATGTCAAAATTGCCTCCTGAAGTACGTGAACGCACCGATGCATTGGATATGTTAGGAAATACTACCGCAGCTACAGGCAAAGGATTTGCCATTGGTTCAGCTGCTTTAACAGCTATGGCACTTTTAGCTGCCTATCTTGAAGAAGTTAGATTGTGGATTGGAAAGATGGCTACAGCTTCTATAGAGGGATTTAAAGAGGTTGGAAACACACTCTTTTACAGTGGCAATGCGCCA
>CAYUUY010000135.1:0-1516 GCA_964448035.1 uncultured Candidatus Saccharibacteria bacterium | reverse complement strand
ATGAGTAGTACTTGTTTATCTTTTTTATGGTTGTCAAAAATGGCAGATGCGATTCATATTTCTTCAGCTGGTTCATCAACACGATCGAGCCCGTAAAAGTGATATGCTGCTTACCTTCCAGCTCAAAGTGAATCGTTAGATATTGCGTGCCTTTCTTCTGGTGGCTGTCTTTGATTTTATATCCCGTGACCAGGATTTCTTTATTCAGGACCTCGTCGAGCCGGAGCTTCTCTCCTTCGAATGATTCTTCTTCGGCGAAGTCTCCGAACCGCTCAGGCATTGGCAAGCCCCAGAGATTGCTTGAAGTTGAAGCTATTCGCCCATAGGAGCCAGCCCTCGGTTGATGCCATTGATGACCTATACTGATCCGCGGTGATTTCTCCTCGGGCAAGCTGGCCGGGAAGAGATCTCATCCTGTGCTTGATCCTCTTGGCTGTGGACTTTCGGACAAGGATGTGGTCAGGGAAATGGCGGTATCCCAAGAAATCTATGCCCTGACGAACTGGAAATATGTCATTCTTGCTCAGGATCAGAGCGAGCCTTTCAGCCAGGAAACGCTCTATCTCTTCTGCCATTTGGTGAAGGAATCTCTTGTCTTGGTGGAGCAGAATGAAATCATCACAATAGCGGATGTAGTGCCTGATTTTCATTTCGTGCTTCAGGAACTGGTCTAGCTCGTTCATGTAGAGGTTGCCAAGCCATTGGCTTGTGTAGTTCCCAATCGGCACGTTCTTGCCTCCTGAAATGCTGTAGATGATGTCCCCCAGCAGCCATAGAGTGTCCGGGCACTTGATTTTTCTCCGGACGATCCCAAATAGGATGTCGTGGTCTATCGATGGATAGAACTTCGAGATATCCATTTTCAGGCAATAAGCGCCGTGTCCTGCCGCTCTGATAAAGTCCATAGTTCTTCGACTTGCGGCATGAATTCCTTTTCCGGTCCTGCATGCATACGAGTCATGGATGAACAGGCCGCTCCAAACTGGCTCAAGGACGTTCATCAAGGCATGTTGGACCACTCTGTCAGGATTGAAAGGCAGCTTGTAGATGATCCTCTGCTTCGGTTCGTAGATCATCTTCTCCGTGTACGGAGATGTGGTGAAGGTCTTTTCAATCAGAGCGTCCCTGATATTGAAAATGTTCTCATCCAGATCATCATCGAACCGGCTGATAGTATTCTGCCAGCTCTTGCCTTTCCTGGCCTTTTTATATGCCAAGTAGATATTATCCAGCTCAGTTATCTTATCCCAAAGATTTCCGTGTCGCTTCATGATTATTTTTGAGAGAAGCAACGTTTTCTTGCGTTACTAGCTGCTCCTCTCCTCCGTTGTGTGTTTTGCCTTTCGACAAGGTCAGCGAGTCCAGCTAGGAGTTAGCTTCGCAACCAATCCTAGATCTGTGACTGCGCGGCAACTGATATTCGAATTCGTATTCGACTGCTGATTATTCGCATTACGTGCCTGCGAACTGCAATTCGTCGCATTATTCCAATTACTGCCTGCAATAACTGCTCGAC
>CAYUUY010000134.1:0-1524 GCA_964448035.1 uncultured Candidatus Saccharibacteria bacterium | reverse complement strand
ATAAAAGGTGAAGTAGCGTCTTCGTATATTTTTTCTATGGCTCCGGTTAAAAAATATCCGTTGGTTGAAATAATTACCGGTTTGCTTTTTGTTTTTACTGTTTTGCGTTTTTCTCGTTTTTCTTTCACCGGATCCTATTTACTTTGGAATATTAATTTTGAGAACATATTGATATTATTGAATTTTTTGTTTTGGTTTTACTGGCTTGCTGTTTTAATAGTTGTTTCTGTTTATGATTTCAAGAATTATCTAATTTTAAATGAAGTTTTAATTCCGGCAATTATTATTAGTTTTGTCTGGAAGATAATATTGGGATTCTTAATTCAAAAAAATTCTTTTTATTTCCTGCCTTATTTTACCCGTTTTTTGGGAGATCAAAATTTTCTTTTCGGCTCTTATTCTTATTTTTCTTCTCTGTTTATAGGCATTATTTTTTCCTGCGGCATTATTTCTTTTTTGGCTTGGATAACAAAAGAAAGGGCTATGGGTTGGGGAGATGCGCTTTTGGCTTTTTTCTTAGGAACTATTTTGGGTTGGCCAGAATCATTAATAGCTTTAATTATCGCTTTTTTAATTGGCGGCGGAGTTGCTTTGATTTTACTGATTCTTAAAAAGAAGACAATGAAAGGTTATGTGCCCTTTGCCCCGTTTTTATCTTTAGGGGCGGTGACAGTAATGCTTTTTGGTGATATAATGATAGAAAAATATTTGGGGCTGCTACTTTGAAGCAGTATTCAGTATTTTGTTATACTGTACAAGTAATCTAATTTTTAATTTTCAATTCCCAATTTTAAAATAATTTTAAATGAATTAATTTTTTAAACGGTTTAAAAATTAAGATTTTAATGTGTTTATTTACAAAATTAAAAATTTAAAATTTACTTGGGGTTTTACTCTTATTGAGATGTTGGTAACTTTGGGGATAATAACGCTTTTGTCCACAATGATTTTAGCTTACTCAAGGCAAAGCCAATCAGTGTCTGATTTAATTCGTGAGGGTAACCGCATCGCTTTTGAAATTCAAAAAGCTAAGAGCTCAGCAATGCTTACTTTGCACGAAGATTCAACTGAAGCAAAGAAAATCTGCGGCTGGGGCATTTATATAGACGAGAGCCCTGTTAGTCAAGAATCTTCAAAAGATAGTTTTATAGTTTTTACAGATTTTTGTAATTTAGGAAGCGGAAGTTTAATTGGGAATAGCATCTATGACGTAGGCGAAGAAATAGAGACGATTAATCTTTTGAAACAAGTTGAGATATTTGAGACCAATATTTCTTCGGTTGTTTTCGTCCCTCCAGAGCCGAGCATTAAATTTTATCCAATTTTGCCTGAGACAGAGTCCGGAAATATTAAAATTCGCTTAAAAAACGCTTCATCTCCGTATTTTGAAATAAAAATCTCTCCAGTTGGCCAGATTTATAAAGAGCTAAAGGAAACATAAATAATTAATTTTTAATTTTTAATTTTGTAATTTTTTCTGTCATTCTGACCCTGAGGCGAAGCCGAAGGGGAAGAATCTCTCGC
>CAYUUY010000133.1:0-1535 GCA_964448035.1 uncultured Candidatus Saccharibacteria bacterium | reverse complement strand
CTCTTTTCTTTTTTTTGCATAACTCTAATCCAACCAAATTTTCGAAGATCATTAAAATATAGTTTTCCATTATTTGAGATCTGGAAAATTATTCTGGTGTGTTTATTAGGTAAATCTGAAAATAAATCTTTGGATTGATGACCACCTGCAATTTTTTGCAAATTTTTTTGATAAATTAATTGCCCTGTCATCTTTAAATGAATTACCAAATCATTTTCACCTTCCAAGTCAAACAAAATTAATTTTGCTCGTCTTTTTACGCTTAAAATTTTTTTGTTTAAAATAACGCTGGCTAAACCTTGAAAAGATTTTTTATTTTTAATTTCAATATTAATAAAAGATTGATTTTTTAGCTTTTTACTAAGTCCTTTTTTGATTGTTTCTACTTCAGGTAATTCCGGCATATTACTTTTTGATTATTTTTTTTATAGCCTAAAAATATATTAATAATTTTTTGGTCTTTAAAAAGTATTAAATTTATTATATCATAATAATTACTAATTAATTTAAAATATGAAAATAGTTGTAATCGGGGGCGGAACAGGCACTTTTCCTGTTTTGTCTGGACTCAAAAAATATGTTCCTAGTGTTACAGCAATTGTTACAATGGCAGATTCTGGCGGGCATTCTGGATATTTAGCCGACGAATTAGGAATTTTGCCGCCAGGTGATATCCGCAATTCACTTGTTGCATTGGCTGATGAATCCAAAAGACAAGTTTTACGTCAACTTTTAGCACACAGAATAGACTATAAATCAGGACATACCGAAAATATCGGCAATTTAATGCTTGTGGCCCTAGATAAAATTTTTAATGATTTTGAAAAAAGCATTGATTTTTTAGGAGAACTGCTTCAAGCCAAAGGTAAAGTTATTCCAGTAACACTTGATAAAACCTGCCTTAACGCAAAAACAGTTGATGGAAAAACCATTAATGGAGAAAAAAATATTGATATTCCAAAAACAGTTAATAGGCCTGCGATTGAAAAAGTTTGGCTAAAACCAATTCCACAAGCAAACCCAAGGGCTAAAAAAGCGATTCTTGAAGCAGAAGCAATTGTCATTGGGCCAGGAGATATTTTTACAAGTATTATTCCAAATCTACTTGTAAAAGGAATTAAAGAAGCAATTAAAAAATCGAAATCAAAAAAAATTTATATTACAAATTTAATGACAAAAAACGGAGAAACAGATGAATATCAATGTTCGCATTTAGTAGAACAAATTGAAAAATATCTTGGTGAAAAAGTATTAGACGCTGTTATAATCAATAACAAAAAAGTTCCTTCAGCTTTAGTAAAAAAATACAAAAAAGAACATGCAAAACCAATCCTTTTTGACCAAGAAAATTTTCAGAAAGTAACTTATGATGTTTATCCTGCAAGTCTTTTAACTACAAAAGCGGGTTTAATCCGCCACGATTCTGAAAGACTCGCCCGCCAGATTTTATCTATTGTTCTAAAATTAAACGGCAACAATCATTAAATATGTTTTAAATAATTTTTAGGTCTGGGCGTTTATTTTTTAACTCTTGC
>CAYUUY010000132.1:0-1535 GCA_964448035.1 uncultured Candidatus Saccharibacteria bacterium | reverse complement strand
AGAAACTTCCCTCTCTTTGACATAAAAAATAAATTATAACTTTAGTATAACAAATTTTTAGTACAGTTCAAATTTATCGCTTGCTCCATTGCGGAGATTTTCTAGCACGTTTTAAGCCTGGTTTCATTCGTTCTTTTTCTCGAGAATCTCGAGTTAATAAACCAGCTTTTTTAAGAGTTTGTGAATAATTTTCGTCTGATTTAACAAGAGCACGCGAAAGTCCTAAAACCACTGCGTCAATTTGCGACTCTATCCCACCTCCCTGAACAAGCACTGAAACATCAAATTCTTTTTCTTTTCCAACTAAAACAATGGGCGCTAAAATTTTTTCTTTAGCAAATTTATTATTAAAATATTTTTCAGTAATTTTACCATTAACTAATATTTTTCCTTTTCCTTTTGCTATTCTAACATTAGCAGCAGATCTTTTTCTGCGACCAGTCCCGTGAAAATACTTAGTTTTATTTTTGTGAGTAAATTTTTCATGTTCTTTAACTATTTCAGGTTTCATTATTCTCCTAACTCAATAACTTTTGGCTTTTGTGCCTGATGACTATGACTTTCGTTGGTAAAAACTTTTAATCGTTTTATTTGAATTTTTGAAAGTTTATTTTGAGGTATCATTTTTCCAATCGCTTTTTTAAAAAGCTGTTCTGGTTTCTCTGCTAGCATTTCTTTTAGTGATTTAGATTTAATCCCACCAGGATAACCACTATGCGAAAAATATTTTTTATTTTCTAGTTTATTGCCAGTAAATTTTATTTTGCTAGCATTAATGATAACACAGTAATTACCCAAATCTTTTGAATAATTAAAACTAGGCTTATTTTTTCCTCGAAGATATTTTGCAATAACAGTACAAACTCTTCCCATTTTTTTATCAGCCACATCAAAAAGATACCAATCTCTTTGAAAATTGTTTACCTTTGTTTTTGGCTGAGTTTTTTTATGTTCTTTATTTGTCATTTTAATTATTTTGAAGTTGTCCTTGGAGCAACAATAACTTTTGTTTTTTTATCTTTTTTACCACCAGAAACACTATTTCGCGCTTTGTCAAACCATGATTTTTTTTCTTCTTCTTTTACAATAATTTTTTTATCTTGTTTTTTAACAATTTCTTTTTTATTAATCTTGCGCGGAATCAGAAGCTCAAAAATAACCATTTCAGCATTATCACCTTTTCTATTTTCTTTAGCTATAATTCTTGTATATCCAGAATTTCTTTTTTCAAATTTTTTTGGAAACTCTTGAGTTAATTTTTTTAAAACATTTTTTGAAGATGTATATTTTAAAATTATTTTTTTTGATTCAAAATCACCTTTTTTACCAAGATTTATTAATTTATCAATAAGTTTTCTAACTTCTTTGGCTTTTTGTTTGGTAGTAGAAATTTTTTCATATAAAATTAGAGACACTGCTAAATTTCGAAGTAAAGCATTTCTTCTATCTTTTGTGCGACTAAATTTTCGATTTGTTTTGCGATGTCTCATTATTAATTTTATAATTTTGAAATTCTTTTTTTGATTTCTTCAATA
>CAYUUY010000131.1:0-1541 GCA_964448035.1 uncultured Candidatus Saccharibacteria bacterium | reverse complement strand
CCGAGAGCTGTCAGGAACCGGCAGGCGGCGTACTGATACGGCGTCTGAACCAGGGCGTTCAGTCCGGTGAAGATCGCATACACGAAGATTGTGATCATCATCGTGCGGGTGCGGCCGATCTTGTCGCCGAGAACGCCGAAGAGGAAGCCTCCTAGCGCGAACCCGGTCAGAAAGATGGAGGTGAGGATGATGGCGAAGACAGCTAAGACCTTTAACGAGATATTGACAGAACGTGGTGTAAAACTTGAGAAAGATGCACCTGCAAGTGGTCCAACTGCAGCATCCGTGCATGCTAACAGACCTTTGGGAGAGAAAGATGATGTGGATAACTCAGTAGGCAATGTTTCTATGTGTGCCAAGGAGTTTGTATTCAAGATAGCCAAGACTAATGACGAGCAACGCATAGCGTTCGGTTGGTCAGTCATAAGCAGGACAGCCGATGGCACAGAAGTGTTTGACCTGCAGAATGACGGCATTGACCCAGATGAGTTAGAAGCACTGGCATACAAGTATGTGCGGTTCTACAGAGATGCAGGAGCGTTACACAACAGTAAAGGTAAGGGAGTGTTGATTGAGTCCTTTGTAAGCACACTGGAGAAGCAGAAAATCATGGGCATTCCTTCAGGTGTCGTGCCAGTAGGGTGGTGGACTGGGTTCTATATCACTGATGATGATGTTTGGGAGAAAGTCAAGTCAGGAGAGTACGCAGCATTCAGTATTGAAGGCAGTGCAGTACGTGAGAAGGTTGTATAGAAACAATAACAGATATCCCAAGAGAATTGGCGACAGAGCAAGGGAACGTAACACAGTCTTATTGAGTTACGTTCTCATTTCCCTGAGATGAGTGTGAGACTCACAAGAGAATAAGAGATAATTAGAGGGTAAGGCAGACATCATCAAAAGGAGGTGTAGAATCAATGGGTTTGGATGGAAGCAAGACTAAACTGAAAGACGCAGACATCAACAAAGTCGATTTTGTCCCAGCTGGTGCACAACAGCACAGCAGAATTGCTTTGTTCAAGTCAGAACAGGGTATTATCTCAAAAATAACAGATGCAATTGCAAAGGCTATGAGCGGTTTTAAAGTTGTCCCGATGGACGATGTACCCGAAGAGCCTGAGACATTCACTGATGAGTTAGCAGAGTTAAAACAAAGACGTGCTAAAGACGCAGTCATGTGTGAAATGTGGGATTATACACATGCATTCCATGAAACAGTGGAATCCATCATTTGCAGTGAATCAACTGATAAGTCGGACTTGATACAAGGTGCTATTGACCAATTCGGTGCAGCTGTGATATCAGCATTGCCTAATTGGGTACAAAGTAACAGTGTCATGAAGATAGGGAAGAAGATTTCAACGCAACGTATGGAGTCACTGAAAGCATGTATGAAGCAGTTGGCTAACTTAATTGCAGAAGCAGAGTCAGAGCCAGCAGTGCAACATCAGGTAGGTGACGGTGTAGCACAACCAGCAGACAAATCGACTGAAGCACCTGCAGAGTCAGGTGGACAGATTGATAACCCAGCAGGTAAAGAA
>CAYUUY010000130.1:0-1559 GCA_964448035.1 uncultured Candidatus Saccharibacteria bacterium | reverse complement strand
TGCCTGAGGAAGCATGTTGGTACGCCCCCATCCATCATTTATGGGGGGAACAAAGCATCTCCCAAAACCAACCTGGTAAAAACAGAGCACACGCTCTTGGGCGAAGGATGAAAGGGCTTTTTGCAAGAGCGAAATTAGATTACAAGTCTCCTCACAAATTTCGGCATGGAAATGCTGTTTATGGTCTCTTAAATGCCAAAACGCTGGCGGATTACAAAGCCGTCTCAATGAATCTCATGCATGAAAATCTTGAGATTACAGATGGTATCTATGCTCCTTTGTTGTCATCTGATGTAAAAACACGCATCACAGGTTTGTCAAACAAGGCAAGTTCATCTCCAGACAATAGATTTGAAAACTATCTGGACAGTCTGGAGAAAGAGAAACTTGGAAAGGCACTATTGATCATCGCTGAAAAGCTAATTAATTAAGTGCTTGTTCAAAGCCTCCAATTATCCACTGGACTTGCCTTGCGATGTGCTGTAGCGACATCACTTTGGGCAACTTGTGCGTAATGACGAACCATATCGAGGGAGCTGTGTCCGAGTAAGAGTTGTAGTGTGAATACATCACCGCCTGATCTTAAATAGGTGATTGCGAAAGTATGTCTAAACTTATGTGGATGGACATGGGGAATGTCAGCTCTTTCACCAAGTCGCCTGATCAGGATTCTCAGACTATTTCGGTTAAAAGCGCGAGAGCTGTTGTTTAGAAATAGAGGCGCCTCAGGATCATCACCATACTCACGATTGACAAGGTAACGCCAAAGTGCCTTTTTGCTAGTTTTTCCTAGGTATGTTACTCTGCCTTTCCCACCTTTGGCGCCTCCGGTAACGCCATGTCTGATATTAACTTGCCCGGTCTTTAGATCAACATCTCCTATTAATAACGAACAAAGCTCACTTGCGCGCACCCCTGTATCCAACAGGAACATGATCAAAGCCTGATCACGGTTAGCGGATGGACGACGCATCACAAAACTCCTGCGGTTATAGGGTTGGGCTTCTTTTGAATAGAGACAAGACTTGATGAGTTTTTCAATCTCTTCCTTCGAAAAGGTTTGAATAACGTGTTGTGGATATTTAGGAGATGGAATTGATTTAACGGGATTCTCTATCCCAAACTCTTTTTCAAGCCAAGAAAAGAAGGCTCGAAGCGAGACATATACATTCCTGAGCGATTTGGCAGAGAGTGGTTCTGTATTACCATTCCATCTTCTGGGTTTGTAATCGGTTCTCATCCACGCCAGGAAAGCAACCAAATCAGAAGTTTTGATCTGGGAGACTTTTAGGTCTCCAACATGGTCCAGCCAATGCCTTAACGTGTGCTCGTAGGAGTCGATTGTGCGCTTACTTAAGCCCTCTGCAAGCTTGAAAGTCAGGAAGCCATCAATGGCTTTAGAAAGCAAAACGGAAGTGTGTGCGGTTTTTGAGCCCGGCGAACAGTGGTTCATTTTTAAATCCTCCGATTCTGAAATGTGAGCAACCTCTGTACGCGCGGCTAACAAAAAACCAGAGTATTGCGTACTCTGGTTCCTTCTCAGTAGCGGGGAGCCGATT
>CAYUUY010000129.1:556-1594 GCA_964448035.1 uncultured Candidatus Saccharibacteria bacterium | reverse complement strand
TACATTCCCAGGTTTAACTAGACCTACAATAAGCCCATATCTAGGTTCAATATCTCCTGAAACTCTTGAAGATGCTGGGGTAACATTAGTAATAGACCAAAAGAACCACTATGCTTTCTATGTTGATGATATTGAGGCATTCCAATCAGTCATTGATATAAAAGGTACTTGCAGCTATACCACTCGTTCTCGTGAGACCAGTATTGTAATCATCATCGTATCTGAGACTCATGTAACTCCCCAATAAGTATGAACCGCTTGAGTTCATGTAGCTGATATAGGATGTGGACGTATCACTCACAGTTCCAGCCGTTGATGCCAAGATGTAAACCTCATAAATATAGTTTTTATCAAAAGCATGATATACCGTATGATAGTAAAGACTTCCTTGATACGAATAAACGAGTTCTCCAGTTCCCCCAACTTTAATGATGGAAGAATTTCCTCTAATAAAGAGTTCATTGGTCGTGGTATTAAATCCCATCTCACCCACATAGTTCAGTGTTGAAGTGGTTGGGTTAGCGGTTCCTCTTTTAACTCGAATGATGGGCATTAATAGGTTCCACCATCGATGATGGATGCATGTGTTAAGACAACATCCTTATCTAGACCTATGAAGAAGATTTCCTTGTTTGGGGTATAGGTTGTGTTTATTTCTTTAAAAAGAACCAAGCCTGATGTAATTGTTTTTGCCAAGAAATTTACTTTTGTATCAGTGAAAACCATCGCTGTACTAGCTGATACCGACACGTTTTTAACGTTTGCTATACGAGTTCTTTGATCATCAGTTAAATGAAGATTGCTCGACACGTGAGCATTATAGGTTGTTGTTGATACCCCACCCAGTTCGGATAATGTAATCGTTACGGCACCAGTTTTGGCATTAACAGATGTTACAGGGCTTACATCCGGTATGATGGATGATGGTAATTTCCCATCTGCTCCAATCAGTGGGACAGTTCCATTTGTTGTACCTGTATTTTTCTTTGATGCAGTACCTAGGGCGAGTGCAGTGATTTTAGTATCCATACTTGATTC
>CAYUUY010000129.1:0-546 GCA_964448035.1 uncultured Candidatus Saccharibacteria bacterium | reverse complement strand
AGTCAGTAGTTGCTAATGGGTTTCCAGCAGTACCTGTCTTGTCTTGCTTAGATATAAAGAGATTGCCTCCGTTTAAGTCTACAAGTGGTTCACCTGCTTTAATTGTTCCAGTAGATCCAATAAGCGGACCTGTTCCAGCTGAAGTACGACGTTTAATTTGAATGATTGCCATATTAATATTTCCCTTCTTTAGTGTCTATAAATGATGACTTTTGAAATGGTGTGAGATGTACTACCACAAGTCAATGTTAGATTTCCGCCTTCATAGCGAAGATTTAGTGAGTAGAAATTCCCATAGTATTGATAATTCACACTATTAGATGAACCAATTTGATAAAACAGACTTGCCCCTGAAAAAGGATAACCAATGTTCCAATCGATACGATGATTAATGATCTACTCAGTTCGTAAGATGAAGTGCCACTGATTCTGTAGACTCCTGGTGAAACAGTTGTCGGTGTCATGACTTTCGGTTCGGAATCAGAACGTATTTTTTGTTCAAGATTAGATACCACTTCTGCATTTGAGATAATTGTTGGTCTTTCA
>CAYUUY010000128.1:0-1597 GCA_964448035.1 uncultured Candidatus Saccharibacteria bacterium | reverse complement strand
AAAGTTTCTGGCACAAGCAATAGACCTCGTTTATCTATATTCAAATCTAATAATCATATTTACGCTCAAGCTATTGATGATGAACAGCAAAAAACATTAGTTTCTGCATCTGATCTTGAATTAAAAGACGTTAAAGATAAAAAATTAGCTAAAAGTATTTTAGTTGCTCAAAAATTAGTTGAAAAACTAAAAGATAAAAAAATTAATGAAATAGTTTTTGATCGCGGTGGATTTAAATATCATGGTCGTATAAAAGTTTTAGCCGACGAATTGCGTAAATTAGGAATTAAATTTTAATTATGAAGACAAACGACAATATTAAAACAAACGATAATACCAAAAAAGATATTAAAAAAGATAGTTTTGGTCCAAAAAAACCTTTTGAAAGAAATAGAAGAGAGGGGGGAAGAAGACCTTCTTCTAGCAGTAATTTTGTTAAAAAAACTACCGATTTTGATCAATTAATTGCTGACATTAGACGTGTTACTCGTGTTACTGCTGGTGGTAAACATATGAGTTTTAGTGTTACTATGCTACTTGGCAATAACAAAGGTAAAATCGCTATTGGTACAGCTAAAGGTGTTGATGTTCCAAAAGCTATTGATAAGGCTAAAAAGGAAGCTATGAAAAACATTGTTACTGTTCCTATTATTAATGATACCGTACCATTTAAAACTGAAGGTAAGTTTTGTGCTAGCCGCATTTTAATCAAACCAGCCAAAGAAGGTAAAGGTGTTATTGCTGGTGGCGTTGTTCGTAATATAATGATATTAGCTGGAATTAAAAATGTTACTTGTAAAATATTAAGTGGTTCTCATAGTGCTATTAATAATGGTAAAGCAACAATCGAAGGTTTAAAACAAATAGCCCGTATTTACAATCTTGAAAATGAAAAAAATAACATAAAAGTCGAAGCTAAAACTACAGAAGACGAAGAAAAATAATTTAGCATATTAAATTTATTAAAATGCAAGTTCACAATTTAAAACCAAAAACAAAAGTCAATAAAGCTCCTCGTGTTGGCCGTGGTGGCAAACGAGGTACTTATAGTGGTAAAGGTATGAAAGGCCAAAAAGCTCATGCCGGTAGAAAAATACCAGCTCAATTAAAGGAGCAAATATTACGTTTACCTAAATTAAGAGGAGCAACAAATAAAGTCAAAAAGGCTGATATTTTTGAAATTCAATTAAAGACTTTAATTCAAAAATGCCCAGATAATTTTAAAGTTAATTTGGAGTCACTTCGTAAACTTAAACTAATTCCTAAAAGAGTTACAAAGTTTAAAATTATTGGTAAAGTAGATTCAATTAATAAAAAATTGTTTTTGAAAGATTGTAAAATTACAAAATTAGGTGCCAGTTTGATTGAAAAAGCTGGTGGCAAGGTAGAATTTAGTAAATAAATTCTATCTTTTGTATTTTAAAAATATTTTCAAATAAATATATATTATGATTAAAAATTTAATTAAACTTTTCAAAAATAAAGAATTGCGTAAAAGCATGCTAACTATATTTTTCTGATTACTTGTTTTTAGATTAATTGCTGCAATTCCTATACCTAATGTTGATTTAAATCAGATCAAAACCTTTTTAGAACA
>CAYUUY010000127.1:0-1634 GCA_964448035.1 uncultured Candidatus Saccharibacteria bacterium | reverse complement strand
ATATTTGTAAAAATGTAAAAAATTAGCTTATGGCTTTTGATTGTAAAATAAAAGAGAGGTGCAGCTTTGGGCAAATCGGATTTAAGGAAAAAAAAACAACAGAAGCCGTAAAAAATAAAATTCTTGAAATTAATCACGACATTAGGCACTCGGAAAAATTTGTCAATTGGCAATATTTAGAATTTGGTAAAATAAGAGAGTTGACAAAATTACCTCAACAAAATGAGGCATTTAGAATTTTATGCAACAGAAACATAAATGCAGCTGAAATATTAAATGTGTTTACTTCAATTGATGAAATTTCATGCTCTTTTGCAACAATTAATAAAACAGGGCTGGACATTATAAATAAATTTAAAGTAAAAAACCTTTTTGCCCGAATACATCCAGTTAATGAAAATGAATATTTTGCTCCACTTTTTGAGCAATTAATAGCAGAAAAAAAATATAAAATTACAGGACATTTGAAAATATTTTTAATAAAATCAAATGAAGAATTTTACACAGTCATTACTTCTGCAAATCCAAAAACATCATCACAGTTCGAATGCTACACAATTTATAATTCAGAAAAGTATTATAATTATTGTTTAGGCGCTCTTCAAATAATTGCAACGGCAAAAAATAAAGAGAAAACAAAAATAGAATTAAACAACTCTTCATTCACTACAATAAATAAAGGAGGGTTGACGATGCTCGATATTATAAAAAAAATTAATTCAACAGAGCAAATAGAACAGATTGATTTTGTCGTATATTCCTTAGGGATTAAGGCAATCGAAGAATTATCTTATTTAGAATCAAAAATAAAAATAAATTTTTACCTTTCTGATTTTGTTTTAAAAATGTCAAGTCAGGTTAAACCACTTGAGGCAATAAAAAAAATGATATTAAAGCACAACGGCAAAATAAAAATTTATAATAACCACACAAAAATAACTCTCATTAAAACTAATCAATCATATTATGTTATTGATACTACCTCAAATTTTGGTTCAAATTCAAAATATGAAATAACAGAATTGCGTAATTCGGAAAAAGAATATAACTTTACACAAGAATTTATAAAGAAACATTTCAAGTAATGCCAGGAGGAAAAGGAAATATAAGACCAGAGGACGGGAAACAATTTAGCTCAACTTACAAGCCCGCCGAAAAGTGGACAGAAGAAGAAGCTTTAAGATTGGGCAATGACTTACTCGTATGGATGAGAGCCGAAGATGAAAATATTTTCTTTGATGATTTTTTGTTTTTGGCTTGCGATGAATCAAAATATGCAGGCAAAATTTACCCCCAATTACCTTCATATTTAGCTTCTAAATTTACGTCATTTTCGAATCTATTAGAGAAAGCCAGAAATATTGAAAAAACTAAACTTAAAAAATACGGTGCATTTGATAAACTAAATGCATCAATAGTTAAGTTTTTATTGAGCGCCGAATATGGTCTTTCAGAAAAACAAGCAATTGAACATTCAGGCGAAATGAAAACCAACCACGAACCAGTTAAAATCATATTTTCAGACATTGAGGCGGAAAACCTGCAGGACGATGACGAATGAAATTCAGTAAAAAATATCAACCCTTATTCAATTTATTAAACGAAGACTACTATCCCGAAGTTGACACCGTTAT
>CAYUUY010000126.1:0-1636 GCA_964448035.1 uncultured Candidatus Saccharibacteria bacterium | reverse complement strand
TCATGATATCTTCTGGTTTGAGAGGGGCATATGGCCCATCCTTCACCTCGAAGATCACTGTGCCGCCCTCCATCACCTCCAGCGTGTGCCATTGCCCCGCCGGGATGTGTACCCCGTACACCTCATCCAGTGCACTCAATCGAAACTCACCAATGAGCACCTGCTCGTCGTTGTAGAACATCACCCTGATGCACCCCCGCAGCACGATATAGGTCTCCGCCGTATGGCGGTGTCGGTGTACCGGCAGCAGCGTGCCCGGCTCCAGCGCGTTCAGCAACCGCTGCGCCTTCGCCTCCAGGCTGTCGTGCAGGTTGTAATTCATGCGCAGCCGCTCGCTCGCCTTGGCCCGCTCTGTCACATCATCCAACAATCTCTTATCAATCAGCATCTTCAATCATTTTTAGCGGTCTTCATTTAACTATCTTCCCTATTGTCAAAAAGATAATTTTGAAATACTCCTTGACCGAGCGTTTCTGAATGTATTTCATGTTAAATTTTATCTTTTCAGGCATAATCTGCTCAATGTATACTTTTTCTGGATTCTCAGCCCTGCCCAATATTTCATTTTCATCGATGTATTCAATAGACGCGTAATCGGTGATGCCGGGTTTCACGGATAAAACCTTTCGCTGAGTTTCGTTGTACATATCCACATACTTGCGCACTTCAGGCCTTGGCCCCACAAGACTCATGTCTCCAATTAAGACGTTTATCAACTGAGGTAGTTCATCCAATTTATACTTCCGTATAAAATAGCCTGATTGTGTGACCCTGGGATCACGACCTCCCACGGTAATCAACCCTTTTGTATCGGCATCTGTCACCATTGAACGGAACTTGAACAGTCTAAAATCCTTATTGTTCCTTCCAACACGTGTCTGCCTGTAGAGAACAGGACCATTTGAATCCAACTTAATCCAAATGGCCACGATCAAAAAAAGGGGCGAAAGAATAATCAACCCCAATATTGTAAAGAAGAAATCGAAAAAACGTATCATCTACTTCACTTTTTCGTATGCTTCCATTACCGCGTCTATTACATAGTTTACCTGTTCATCGGTCAGCTGTGGATAAATGGGAAGCGATATTTCGCTTTTATAATTCTCATACGCCTGCGGATATTTATTTATATCATATCCCATCTCTTTGAAAAAAGTGAGCATCGGCATAGGAATATAATGCACATTTACGGCAACCTCTTTTTTAGCAATCTCTTCAATCATTGCATCCCGCTGTTCATAGGTAAAGGATTTAATTCTCAATGCATAGATATGATAGGAAGTTTCTCGCCCACCCTGCTTTTGGGGCGGAGTAATTGCCCAGCCGGTCTTTGAAAATTCATTGTTATACAATTCAAAGACCCGTTTTCTTTCTTTTAAGAGATTGTCATATTGTCTGATCTGTGCAAGACCAATTGCAGCGTTCACATCTGCCATATTAATTTTCATTCCGAAGCCGACAATATCGTAACGCCAGCCACCTGCTTTACTTTTTGAAAAAGCATCTTTTGTCTGACAATTTAGGCTCATCTGTCTTAGCTCCTTATACAAGGCTTCGTTGTCAAACGGAGCAGGTAGATTCAAACAGATTGCGCCACCCTCTGCTGTCGTAATATTCTTTACAGCATGCAGGGAAA
>CAYUUY010000125.1:0-1638 GCA_964448035.1 uncultured Candidatus Saccharibacteria bacterium | reverse complement strand
GATACGCTCATTTGTTTAATCCAAAAGAAAACAATCAAGAGATTGAAAAAATTCAAAAGATGATAGATGATAATTGGCAAGAATTAGAAAATTTAGCAAAATGAAAAAACAAGAAATAGCTAAAAAAATTGTTGAAAAATTAAATCAAGCTGGGCATACGGCTTTTTTTGCAGGTGGTGCAGTTCGTGATATATTAATGAACAAAAAACCTGGTGATTTTGATATTGCTACCTCTGCAAAACCAGAAGAAATCGAAAAAATATTTAAAAACACAAAACCTGTTGGTAAACGATTTGGAGTAATTTTAGTTATTATCAAATCAATAGTATTTGAAGTTGCAACTTTTAGATCGGATTTTGGCTATTCAGATAATCGTCGACCAGATAAAGTAAAATGGGTTTCAGCCAAAGAAGATGCTAAACGTCGGGATTTTACAATCAACGGAATTTTTTATGACCCAATTGCTAAAAAATATTATGATTATGTTGACGGGAAAAAAGACATCAAAGCAAAAATTTTACGCTTTATTGGCAATCCAGATAATAGAATTCAAGAAGACTCTTTAAGAATAATTCGTGCTGTTAGATTCAAAAATCGTCTTGGTTTTGAATATGAAACAAAAACAAAACAAGCATTACTCAAAAACGCAGCCAAAATAAAAAATGTTTCTCAAGAAAGAATTCAGGAAGAATTAAATAAAATTTTGCTTGATGAAAATCGAACAGAAGCTATAAAAGATTTAGAAAAATTTGGAATGTTCGAATATATTTTACCAGAATTGCTTAAAATGCGCGGGGTACAGCAACCAAAAAATTGGCACCAAGAAGGCGATGTTTGGACTCACACTTTATTATGTATTGAATCGCTTCCAAAAAAAACAAAGCTTTCTGTTGCTTGGGCAGTACTGCTTCACGATGTTGGAAAGCCAGCTACTTATGAAATAAAACACCGAATTTGTTTTTACGGACATTGCAAAAAATCAGCTGATATTGCTGATATTATTTTGAAGCGTTTAAAATTTCCAAATGATTTACGTGAAAAAATTGTTTTTCTAATTGGTCAGCATCTGCGTCATAAAGATATAAAAAGAATGAAAGAACACCGGGCGCGCAGGTGGGCAAATCATGAGTGGTTTAAAGATTTACTTTCTGTTTGGTTAGCAGATGCCAAAGGATCACTCCCAAATAATTTTGAGCTTTATGATTATGCAAAAAAAATTTATGATGAAGAAATGGCAAAACCAAAAAAGCCAAAAAAAGTTTTAACTGGAAATGATGTAATGGAAATTTTAAATATTAAACCCGGTCCAGAAGTTGGCAAAATTTTGAGTTTAATTGAGGATTTGCAATGGGAAGGAAAAATTAAAACTAAAGAAGAAGCAATAAAATTTGTAAAGGAGCAAAAATGAGAAATTTTAAGCATCCAAAAAACTTTGTTATTATACTTGGAATACTTTTGCTATTTAACGCATTCGCAATTGTCTTAATTGCTTTTTCTACGTCAGGAGCTTCGTATTCAAATTCTTTAATTCCGTATTTTTTTGGTTGCCTTTTTTTGGGAGTAATTACAATTTTGCTTGGTCGAAATATGGAAAAGATTAAATATGCATACCAATTTTTAATCGGATTAACAGTAATT
>CAYUUY010000124.1:735-1644 GCA_964448035.1 uncultured Candidatus Saccharibacteria bacterium | reverse complement strand
CGTACCGCGAATCTTGTTGACCACCAGGGTGGCCAGCGCCTCGCCTTCGATGTCTTCGGCGATGATCAGCAGCGGACGGCTCATCTTGGCGATCTGCTCGAGAATCGGCAGCAGGTCTTTCATGCCGCTGATTTTCTTTTCGTAGATGAGAATGAGTACGTCTTCGAGAGCGACGATCATTTTATCGGGATTGGTGACAAAATAGGGAGACAGGTAGCCGCGATCGAACTGCATACCCTCGACGACTTCCAGTTCGGTCTCCAGCCCTTTGGCTTCTTCAACAGTGATGACGCCTTCCTTACCGACCTTGTCCATCGCGCCGGCGATGATGCTGCCGATGGTCTCGTCATTGTTGGCGGAAACTGTGCCGACCTGAGCAATTTCTTTCTGATCCTTGGTGGGCTTGCTCATTTTGCCGAGCTCTTTGACAACACCCTCCACAGCCTTATCGATGCCGCGTTTCACATCCATCGGATTGGCGCCCGCCGCTACGGCTTTCACGCCCTCGCGGTAAATGGCCTGCGCCAAAAGCGTGGCGGTGGTTGTGCCGTCGCCCGCGACATCGCTGGTCTTGCTGGCAACTTCTTTAACCATCTGCGCGCCCATGTTTTCAAATTTATCTTCCAGTTCGATTTCCTTGGCCACGGTCACACCGTCTTTTGTCACGGTCGGTGAACCGAAACTTTTGTCGATAATCACATTGCGGCCTTTCGGGCCGAGGGTCACTTTAACCGCGTCACTCAACGTGTTGACGCCTTTCAAAATAGCTTTTCTGGCTTCTTCATCGTAAAGAAGTTCTTTAGATCCCATTGTATATACTCCTCCTTATATTTTCTTATTTTTCAATAACACCCAGAATATCGTCTTCCCTCATGATCAGATACTCTACACCGTCCATTTTTATGTCGG
>CAYUUY010000124.1:0-725 GCA_964448035.1 uncultured Candidatus Saccharibacteria bacterium | reverse complement strand
GGTTCCACCGTATTTGCTGAAGAGAACCTTGTCGCCGACTTTGACATCCAGAGGAATCAGTTTGCCTTCTTCCGTCTTTTTGCCTTTGCCTACGGCGATCACTTTACCCTCAATGGGCTTCTCCTTGGCTGTATCAGGAATGATAATGCCGCCTTTGGTTTTTTCCTCCTCTTCCAAACGCTTTACAATGATTCGATCCTGTAAGGGTCTGATTTTCATACTGTTTATCTCCTTTCTTCCTCTTTGAATGTAATTTATGATTGCCGCATAAGCGGCGCTATTTTATGCATGATTTCCTCTGTGTCAAGGTTTTCGCAATATTTTTTAAAAAAGATTTTCGAGCAGTTCGCGAAGAGAACGGATGGGGCGAATTTCCATATCAGGCGGCGCATTGACGGACGTGCTCATCGTATGAGGGATGATGCAACGGGTAAAACCGAGGCGGGACGCCTCTTTTATCCTCGTTTCCATCTGGGAAACGGCCCGCACCTCGCCGGTGAGACCCACCTCTCCGAAAATGACCGTCAGGGGATCTACCTGCCGTTCCAGAAAACTGGAGGCCATGGCCGAGACGATGCCCAGATCCGCCGCGGGCTCTTCCACCCTTACCCCGCCTGCGGCATTGATAAAGATGTCCGAACCGCCCAGCTGCAGGCCACAGACCTTGTCGAGCACCGCCACCAGAAGCGAAACACGGTTGTGGTCCACGCCGATGGCCGTTCGTC
>CAYUUY010000123.1:0-1647 GCA_964448035.1 uncultured Candidatus Saccharibacteria bacterium | reverse complement strand
TCTTGGGATTTGCCGTGATGATGGTATTGGAAGTTACTTTCGGATAAAAAAACACGTCTCAAACCGTGATGATCAATTTGGCAACCAAGCTTGAAAATCGGAATAAAAATGTCAATACCTTCTTGTTTTGGGATGGCGGTCATTGTGCCGATAACGATCCGCAGGGGTTTATTAATTGGATGGATGTGATTACCGACTATGAATCAAATGATAGTAGGTGATGTTCAGAATATTTCATCAATAGATGATAGATTGAAGTTGAATTTTGAGACAGACAATATAAATTGTACTATAAATGAAGCTTGATGCGAACAGAATTTAAGGAAAATATTTTCAATTCGAATTTGATCCTGATGTTTTTTTGTAATGCCAAATTTATAAATGATATTTTCGTTTTATATCAAATTCTAAACAGGTAATTTTGTCCGATCCTAAAAAAATGATTATATTTGTGCTGCAATAAAAACCGAATAATAAATATTGGAAATCATAATATAAATCCGTTTTCCGGTGCAAAGTGGACAAGCTTACCAAAGAACAAAGAAGAAAGAACATGCAGGCCAACAAAGCAACAGGGACAAAACCCGAAATCATGCTGGCAAAGGCGCTCCATGTACGTGGATATCGTTATCGAAAAAATGACAAAAGTGTTTTTGGAAAGCCCGATTTAACCTTTAAAAAAATTAAACTGGCAATTTTTGTCGATGGTGAATTTTGGCATGGAAAAGATTGGGAAAAAAGGAAATACGATCATAAAACCAATAAAGAGTTCTGGTATCAAAAAATTGAACGAAATATTCAAAGAGACAAAGAGGTAAACGAAAAATTAACCAAAGAAGGGTGGCGGGTTTTACGTTTTTGGAGTAAAGAGATCGAAAAAAATTTGTTGGAGTGTGTTTTGCAAATTGAAAACGAAATAAATGCTTTAAAAATGAATTTAAAAGAAAAAATATCCATAAAAGAAGTTGAAGATATAAAATTAAAAATAAAATTGATCGAGGATGAGGGAGATAAGGAAGCAGCCTTTACCCATTATTTGCATAATCGAAAAAACGGAATTTCCCGATTTTACAAAAAAGAGGCAATAGAATATACAAAAGAAATATTGAGTTATAAATATCCTGAAGAAGAAATATCGACAGGTGTTGCTGAAGAAGCTTTGCAATATGGTATTTTCGAGATTTTTGATGTCCCTTTCCCTCCTCCTGAAAATCCTAAATTCAAGTTTATAGATTTGTTTGCAGGTATAGGAGGCTTTCGGATTGCTTTACAAAATTTAGGTGGAAAATGTGTATATAGCAGCGAATGGGATAAAGAAGCAAAGCGTACCTATAAAGCCAATTTCGGAGAAATTCCATTTGGGGACATCACAAAAGAATCAACAAAAAGTTATATCCCCGACGATTTCGATATCTTGTGTGCAGGTTTCCCCTGTCAAGCATTTTCGATAGCAGGTAAACGTGGAGGATTTGAGGATACAAGGGGTACATTGTTTTTTGATGTTGCCGAAATCATTAGGAGAAAACAGCCTAAAGCTATTTTTCTCGAGAATGTAAAAGGGCTAAAAAATCATGATAAAGGAAGAACATTAAAAACCATTTTGAATGTTTTGAGAAATGATTTGAAATATTTCGTTCCAGAGCCAAA
>CAYUUY010000122.1:0-1654 GCA_964448035.1 uncultured Candidatus Saccharibacteria bacterium | reverse complement strand
GGGGTCTTTTGCCCAGGCTGGTGTACCAGGGGGTGAAATAGGAGAGCGGATCCAGGAGATACTCACCGGCTATATCGACGCTGTCCCGGGGGCTGGAAGGGCCCAGGAACGGCCAGACAATGTAAAAACCATGCCCAACGCCATAGACACCCAGCGTCTCTCCCAGGTCCGTATCCTGTTTTTCAAGATTGATATTTTCCCCCGCTGCCGGATCCATCAGCCCGCCGATGCCCCACAAGGTATTGATGATGAATCTGCCTGTTTCTTCGGCGGCGCCTGTAAAATCTGTCTGCAAAAGACAGCTTAAGAAACGGGCCGGGTAGCCCAGATGGGAGTGTAAATTTTTCATGCTGATCCTGACCGGCTCGGGGGCCACGGCCTTGTAGACCACGGCGGCAGGCTTGAGCACCCAGAAATACATCCGGTCGTTGAAAACATGGGCAATTCTGTTGACAGGTTCCAGCGGGTCGGAAATAGTGACTCTTTCCTCGCCGAAAGGCTCGTCGTCATAATCATAATCATCATCGTCGTCATATGCCGATTCATCCGTCGGGTCCGGCATTTGCGCCATGGCCGGTTCAGCCGCGGCGTTGGCGGCGTACGCGGTTTTCCCGTCCCCGGGCACAGCGCCGCTTGCGGGCGCGAAGAAGACGGCAAGCCAGGCGAAGATGGCCACAAGGCAAAGGGAGTGCTTCATGATTGATTGTTTTATTGTTCCTTTACTTTCTTGCGCAGGATTTTGAGCAGCTGCTCAGGCGTGCCGTCGGCCAGTATCTCATTGAACTGTGTCCGGTAGTTTTGCACCAGGCTGACGTTTTCCACTACCACGTCATAGACCTTCCACTTGCCGTCTTTTAAAATCAGGCGGTAGTCAATCGGAATTTCTTTGGAGGAGGTGACGATTTTCGACTGAACCTCCGCCTTATCCTTGGCGATCATGCTTTCCTTGTGGAAAACGATTTTTTCATCGGAATAGTCCAGAATTTTATCGAGATAGGATTTTTCCAGAACCTGCTCGAAGAGCTCGACAAATTCTCTGCGTTCGGCCGGCGTGAAGTTTTTCCAGTTGCGTGTCAGTGTGCGACGGGAAAATTCCATCTCGTCGAACATGCCCTTGTAAATGACACGCAGCTTTTCCGTCTTGACGCTTTTGGCTTCCTCCCCTTTGAGTTTGGGGTCCTTGAGTACGTCGAGCACCTGATTGACGGACGCTTCAACGGCCGTGGTCGGCTCACCGGCCACGGCGATGGCAGACAGCATAAAAATCATCAACAGATTGAGCGCAAGTACATATTTTCTCATTATTCATTTCCCCGTCTTCACTTTTTGTCGTCTTCTTTCAAATCGTCTTTTTTGACTTCTCCAAAGGCATATTTGCTGATGAGCGATTCGATGTCAATGGGCGATTGCGTGTCCGCGATGACGCCGCCGGGACCGAGCAGGTCGCCTCCCCCTCCCGGGTCGATACTCAGGTACTTGTCGCCGATGAGCCCTTCCGTCTTGATCGCGGCGATGGCGTCATCGTAGATCTTGATGTCTCTTTTGACGCGGATCTCCACGACGGCCCGCTGGTCTTCCTGATCCATGGTGATCCGCTCCACACGGCCGACGTTGATGCCCAGAATGTTCACGGGATTGCCCTTGCGCAGGCCGG
>CAYUUY010000121.1:0-1654 GCA_964448035.1 uncultured Candidatus Saccharibacteria bacterium | reverse complement strand
GAGGTGAGGGCCACACGCGCGGTGGGCCCCTCCGGCGTCGCGGTCCCGGTCGCGGTCGCCCCTGCGGCTGCCGGGTCAGGCGGGCCGGCCTCGCCTCCCGCGCTGTCGGCGCCGCCGAGCACCCAGACGCCGCCGATGATCACGGCGGCGACCAGCACCACCAGCGCTCCCGCAATGGCCGGTGGGCGCATCAGGCCTCCTTCCGCCGAGACGATCTCCGGAGGGTGGACGCCGCGAGCGGCGTCGCGAGGACACGTGGGGGTGGGACGCCCATCGTAACGGTCATCGCGACAGGCCGAGCGAGCGGGCGCGTTCGGTCGCATATCCGTCCGTCATCCCGGAGACGTAGTCCGCCGCCCGACGCCAGGGCGGGTCGTCCGGCATGGAGAAGCCGGCGATCTCCTGCGGATGCGACTCGTAGTACAGGAACAGCGCCTCCACGATCTGCTGGCCGTCCTTGGAGCGGACAAACTGCATAAACTGTTCGATGCGGGGCGAGTCGGACTTGGCGCGGGCGTAGAGCCAGACCGCCTGGACATAGGGATAGAGGCCGTCATGGACGGTGACTTCGTCGGGGGGGATGCCATTGACGGAAACGTAATGGATGCCGGGGCGCGCGGCCAGCCCCATGCCGATGTGGCCGATGGCATCCGGGTTGGCGGCGACGGCATCGGCGAGGGCGGCGTAGTCGGCCTGGGCCCGGGCGGCGGCCGCATAGGGCAGGTGGTCCATGGCCAGGCGCCGGAACCCGAGATGGGTGCCGCCGCTGGCGTCGCGGATGAAGAGTTCAACGGGGCGGTCCGCGCCGCCGACCTGCGACCAGCGGGTGACGCGTCCGGCAAAGAGGTCGCGAACCTGAACGTCGGTCAGGTTTTTGACGGGGTTGCCGGCATGGACGATGACGGCGACGCCGTTGTAGCCGACCAAAGCGGACTGAAGTTCGATGCCGCGGGAGCGGGCCATCCGGAACTCCTCGTCGGTCAGCATGCGGGAGGTGGCCAGGATGTCGCAGCGGTCTTCGAGCAAATCGTCGAATCCGGAGGCCGTACCGATGTTCTCCAGCACCAGTTCGGCGCCGGGATGGCGTTCCTGGAAGGCCTGGACGAGCCGGGGGCCCAGTTCCAGTCCGAAGGTGTCGGAGCCCCGGATTTCCAGTTTATCGCCGGCCTGGGCGCTGGCCAGCGCCGCAAGCCCGAGGCCCAGGATCATTCGTTTCAAACCGTGTCTCATGCATGCCGCCTTCGGTTTGGAATGAAACCGGCATCATCGTAAAGGCATCCGGTAATTGTCAATCGCGGGATGGCCCCGAAGAACTATTCGCCGCGGTAGGTGAGGGCGTCGTGGACGGCGCCGATTTCGATGAAGCCGTTGACGGGCGGCGCGAAGAAGCCGGCGTTGGCGACGGCCTGTTCGATGTCGGGGGCGAGGGCGCGGCGGATGAACAGGTCGCAGCCTTCGCGGGCGTGGGATCCCACGGCGGTTTCGTCGCCGTCGGGGGCGCCGCCGTCGTCGGCCTCGGGGGCGCGCAGGGAGAGGCGGGAGAGGGTGGCGCCGCCGGCGCCGGCATCCATGGCGGCGCGCACGGGGCCGTCAGCCGTGCCTGCCTCGCAGACGAGGGTGAGGCGCTGGAAGTCGCCGGGGGTGGAGCGGGCGG
>CAYUUY010000120.1:0-1655 GCA_964448035.1 uncultured Candidatus Saccharibacteria bacterium | reverse complement strand
CAAAGGAGGAATTTTGGGTTGCCCGCGACGCTTTGCACACCAGAATTTTCAACACGCTTACTCGTCAGGCAAAGGAAAAACTGACCGCCATCGAAACCCCGAAACGCTTTGCTGAGCGTGGCTATATCCAAGCGCCCAATGAAGAAGATGAGATTGAGTGGATGCCGCAACAGGTTGCCGAACAGATTAAACTGGCCAAGGAAGCGGCGCAAGCGTTGAACCCGGAAGGTGGCGCGCCGCCGGAAGGAATGCCGCCGCCTTACTAAAACTTCAGCTGTCAGCCGGCACATACACACAAGGCGGCGTATGGGGCCTATGGCAAAATCGAGTTGCAGGAATGGCGATGAACCTGTCAGGCAAAGGGAAAAAACAGCCTGAAATGGAATAAAATGTCGTTTCTCAGTCGAAGGGAAAAAACCAAGAAAACAAAAAAAGTTTTGTAAAACCATATTGCACAAGGAATTGCTAAATGCCTAATCTAGACCCGACAGAAATCAAAAAACTGAATCATAAAAAAAGCCCCTTGAAAGCTTTCGAGGATTTGGAATTTTTGAATTCCGACGTTTGCCGCGCCTTGCGCTTGGAGGCCGAATATTTGAAACCGGAAGCCTGTATGCAGAATTTCCGGGTTGAATCCACTGTTGTTGTTTTTGGCAGCGCACGCACACTGTCGCCGGAAATGGCGAAAAAGAAGCTTGCTGAAATCGAGGATAAACTCAAGGAGAACCCCAACGATGACGAGTTGCAGAGGCAGTTGCGCTTTGCCACAACGCAGCTTGAGGAAAGCAAATACTACCAGATGGCCAGAGAGTTTTCCGGCATCGTCACTACATATGACCAAGATACCACCGACGGCTTCCAATTCGTTATCACCACCGGCGGCGGCGGCGGAATTATGGAGGCTGGGAATCGTGGTGCCGCTGATATGGGCGGCATCTCGGTCGGGCTTAATATCTGCCTTCCCTTTGAGCAACATTCCAACCCCTATATCACCGAAGGACTCAACTTCAACCTGCATTACTTCTCAATACGTAAAATGCATTTTATGAAACGCGCCAAGGCCTTAGCCTGTTTCCCCGGCGGATTCGGAACAATGGATGAACTATTCGAGGCCCTCACCCTGGTGCAAACTGATATCATTAAGCCAATCCCTATCCTCCTCTTTGGCAAAGAATACTGGGAAAAAATCATCAACTGGAATGTGTTTGTTAAGCTTGGCTATATCTGCGAAAAGGATATCGAACTGTTTAAATACTGCGACTCCGCATGGGAAGGATGGAACCAAATCAAACTCTTCTATAATATCTGACACGGACACACGGACACACGGACGGGCCTAGGGTGGACTGCGCCCACAACCCAAAAACCATTGGCGATGGCCATTGTTGTTGGATGGGACGTATGGGACGTATGGGACGTATAGGACGTATAGGACGCATGGGACGTATGATTATGGGACAATGGGACTATGGGATCATTTTGTGGGGGACAATGGGACAATGGGACAGTACCACACACGCACCACGCACCACGCACCACGCATTTCCCCCTGATCCTGTTATCTGCCTCTGCGCTACAGCCAACACGAAGCAACAGCATCCGCACTTGCGTCCTCCCCAAGCCCAACGGGCTTAACAGACATAACCACGGGTGAC
>CAYUUY010000119.1:0-1686 GCA_964448035.1 uncultured Candidatus Saccharibacteria bacterium | reverse complement strand
CCAGGCAGACCTGCACACTTGCAACCGAGAGCCATTAAAGAGCAAAGGCGCAAGGGAAAAACGAAATAAATAAACTTACTTCCTGGGGTGTCTTACCCAACATCCCAGAGCCTACCTGAAATATAAGGCAGGCAATCCCCTTGTTTTGTTCCAGAACAGAGCAAGGGATTTTTTTTGCACCACCTGGACCAGACCTTTTAAGCACCTAAATTTTCTGCGAAGGTATATCCTAACTTAACCTTATCTATTCTGGACATGCCCCCCCCTTTGCTCATAGCGCCAACACTGTTCCTAAACACACCAGCACACACACCACAACAACATCACAACACACACGCCAACGCTCATAACAACCAGCCAGCCAGCATAAATACCTACCAGATGACAGCGCACAGCACACAACAGCACAAGAAACAGCCACCACTTGCACAGGTCAGCGCCCAGGTATGAGCACAAGCGCCACAATCACCACATAAAACAAGCACCAGGCACACAGAAACAGGCAGGAAACAGCAAGAAAAAGCCACCAGAGCCCAACATTCAGGCGCTCAGACACACAGAAAGGACAAAACAAAAGGGCTTTATATCCTGGACCAGCGCAAATAACACGCAAAAAACTGGAAATGAAGGGCTTTTGTTTTGTCCTGGTCCTTCTCAAATCGCTTCTGTTGGAAAATGCCAGCTGTTTTGGTGCAAATAAAACCAACAATTCAGGCACATTTTAGAAAGGCATACCCCTATATATGGGGGTAGGGGTATTTTAGGTGATGATAATTAATCAATTTTAGCAACCCCAACGAGTAAAAAGGCTTATTTTATGGTGATGACAAGAACACTTATCGTAACCATTCGCCTATGAAACGCTTACGGGCGCAATATCAGGCACGAAACCTGCAAACGCTTATGATGTGCTTATAAGCGGTGCGAGCAAATGGAAAGCGCTTAAGCGCCTACCAGCAGAACAACGCCCCGATGAAACGCTTATTTGAGATTCGCTCACGAAAGGTATTTGAAATGATTCAACCGAAACAAGCTGCCGAAACGCTCGAAGTAAGTACCAGTACCCTTAGGCGCTGGGCAAGCGAATTTACCCCCTTTTTAAGCCCCAGGAAGGGAACTAAACGCTTATATACAACAGGTGACCTGGCTATCTTTGGAAGGATAAAAGAACTTTACCAGCAAGGCTTGACAACGGACAGCGTGAGAGAAGCCCTGCCAGTTATTCAGGCGCAACCAAGCCCAGGCGATAAGGCTCTAATTACTCTGTCGGACTTCTCGCAAGCCCTGGAAATCCTTTATTCAGACCACGCAAGAGTACAAGCACAGCTCAAAGAACAGGCAGAACTTATAAAAGCAATGCAGGAAAAGATAGACCACCTGGAAAAGCCCTGGTTCAAGCGCCTACTGAAACAAAAAAAAGGCTAAAAATCGTGATGTAATTCGTTGAAGGTGTAAATATTTATGTTAACAATTTAAGTAACCAGGCGAAAAATTATCGAATAACTATCCCTGATCAGTATCATTCAGCAATAATCTGTGCCACCAACTAAACACCCCAAAAACAGGGCTGTTTTATTTTGCTTAAGCATTTTCTTGACGGACGGACACCCAACATTATGCAAACATTATACAAAACCCGCTTTATTTACCAGGCTTTACGAGCCGATAATTTAAGGTTTCAACGAG
>CAYUUY010000118.1:0-1687 GCA_964448035.1 uncultured Candidatus Saccharibacteria bacterium | reverse complement strand
AATTCCAATGGCTCATTAGAGGGAGCTCGTCAGAATGGGATGAATGCGAAAGCCTGGCTTCCTTCAGGATCAGCGAATCCGAGAGAAGAACATGCGGCAATGGATCCAGATCACTTCATACCTTTAGACGCATTCTTCAGTGTCGGAGGGGAAGCGATGTATGGGCCAGGTGAGGGGTCAGCTGAACAAGTTATAAACTGTGGTTGTAGTCTACTCTATGACTACATAGGAGGATAATATGGATATACGAGAAAAACAATGTATTAAAACGCTAGATGTAACGAAGCAAAACGGTAAAACGGTTTACACAGTTCTAGCTTCCTCAGGGGAAGTAGACCGTGATAATGAAGTAGTCTTACCTGAAGGGTGGATATTAGAGGACTATCTAAAACATCCCATCATAACAGCGGATCATAGAAACGAAGTAATGTACCAAGTGGGAGAATCTCTGAAAACGGAAGTTTCAGAACAGGGCCTCATTGCCAATATAACCTATTACTCGAAACAAGGAAATCCTTTAGCGGACTGGTGTGACTTTATTGCTTCGCAAGGGAAAGCTGCTTATAGTGTATGGGCAAGGGCTAAGAATTACACGACAAATAAAAGCGATCCCGTGTTTCAAAGTTATCAAAAAAAACCAGACTTAATTATCACATCGCAGGCCTTGATGGATATTACTCAAACCCCTGTACCATCCTTAGCAAGTGCTCTACAATTAGGACTCGATAAGGAGAAAACTCTGTATATGGCGAAATCTCTATTCCCTATTCACACAGAATGGTACGAGTGGGATATGAACGGGCGTAACGGCACACTGCCGACAATAGAAAAAATGATACAAGACGAAGTAAAGAAGCATATGACGATATTTAAGACCCCTCAAAACGAGGAAATGTCAGAGTATGAAATGATTTGCAAAAGTTTTGGATTAATACAAGAAAAGAGGTAACTATGTCAGACGATTTAAAAACTGCACTAGACGAAACAAAAAAGTTCGCGGAAGTGCAAGCAAAATTTAAAGAAGAAGTTAAGAAGAGTGTTTACGATGAACTAATCCCCGTGATTGACGAGCTGAAAAAGTCTCACAAAGAGATGATTGAAGCGATGGAAAAACGGAATGCTTTGGAAGCGTCACAGAAATCATTGAGTGATAAATCTGGACAGCCTAAAAACGCATGGCAAGAGGTCATTAAATGTTTGAATGATCCATCTCACTACGAGAAAGACGACGTTAAAAAGACCATTATGACTACCAATGTAGGTTCTCAATTAGGTTATTTCATCCCAACAAGAGAGATGGACGAATTCAAGACCTACCTAATGCAGAACTCTTTTGTAAGAACCAACTCAAATGTAATCCCTTCCGATCCAAAGAGCCCTGATGCTAAACTAATCTTCAACAAGATTGGCCAAGCCTCTGACGGAACTCTCTCTAAGCCTACCTTTGAGTATGTTGGAGAAGCTCACGCTCTTACGGAAACGGATATTAACGCTGGTCAACTCCAGTTAGAACCAAAAGACTGCGGGTTGATTATTTACGTCTCGAATAAATCAATGCGAAACATCCCCGCTGTTGAAACCTATCTGAAGAACTCTATTAACACAAGTGCTGCCGATATTGAGAACGAGAAGTTCATGAGTGGTACAGGAGGACTTCAACCAACTGGCATAGTCACCTCTAAAGCTA
>CAYUUY010000117.1:0-1705 GCA_964448035.1 uncultured Candidatus Saccharibacteria bacterium | reverse complement strand
TGATTAAGAGAATATTTTTCAGATACCAATTCACGGATTGTTTTCATTACAGTCCTTTCACGTAAGTTACAGCGTCTCTGAAATCTTTGAAGCCTACAATCTTGTCTTTGTCTGGCCACATTACTACAGCAGGATTACAAACATGAGCACCAAAAAACCCGTTTTGCTGAGCATAGTCATCGTAGACGTTATATGTTCCTGTCCTGATAGCAACACACTCTTGGTTGTCATACTGATACTGCTCAATGGCCGCAACGTGCTGGTGTTCTATCGAGACAACCCTTGCTTTAGGGTAATACATTCTCTGATATTGTTTACAGCAGTGAGTTAGATTGAAATTGGAGTTATATCGTGCCTTGTGTAACATAAGCCATGGATAAACCATGTTTCCTACTTTGTAATTGATAACCCCGAAGTGCTTCATATAAAGAAGCCTGATTTTACGGGTGATTTCCCTGTCCCAGTCTTCCCCTTCAAGTAGAGCTTGCCAATAATCGTGATTACCGCTTCTTACTGAATCAATACTTTTAGCTTCGGCAAGTTTTTCTAAAGTTAAATAAACTGTTCCCTTTTGAACTGATATTGGGTTTTGATTATGGGATGACCCTATCTTTGAGGCTTGTATAATATTGTGAGACTTATCACCCCCCACGTTTACCTTAAGAGGCATTTCGCAAAAGTCGTCTATATCACGCTTGAAGGAAATGTAGTCAAAACCAAATGCCCCTAAGTGCCAGTCTGCGCTAACTGCTCTTACAATAGGCCTGTCGGTTTCAACATTAATGGTAATTTCAGATGGTACTTTTTGATGGAAGGCAACCAGATTTTCCATCTCTTGCATAATCCTTAGGTGCTCTTCCCATGACGCTGATTCAGGAAACTCATAGACAGGGGGTAACACCCCTTCATAATTTATTGGCTTACGTTTTATCCCGTGTCCTCTGAGGGCATCTTTGAACCCCTTGAAAGTCATGCCTAAACTTTCAGCGATTAAAAGATAGTTTTCTCCATTTTCTACCTGCTTTATTACCCTTTGGTAAGCAGGTGAACCCACTTCTGGGAACTTCCGCATTACTCCTCCTTTAATAATTCTTCTGATTGTGCTATAATGACCATGCAATGAAAGGAGACAATATGTATAGCGAGGGCGATGTTGTAGAAGGTAAGGAAATTGGCAAAAAGGCACGGGCAAAGTTTATCTATACAAAATGTGAGGATTGCCAGAAACTTAGATGGACTCGGTATGTTAATGGCCAACCAAGGAATAAGATTTGCCACCATTGTGCTTGTCTGCGGGGCGGTAAGGTGCCTAGATATTGGATGATTGGAGAAAGAAACCCGCAATGGAAGGGAGGGAGGTATAAAAATACAAGCGGCTATGTTATAACAAGAATCCCTAGGGGTGATTTTTTCTGGCCAATGACACAGAAGAATAAAACAAAAAGAGCGCAGGGCACCGTTTTAGAACACAGGCTTGTGATGGCTCATCATTTAAAGCGGTGTTTATTGCCTTGGGAGGTTGTCCACCACAAGAACGGCATTAAGGATGACAACCGCTTAGAAAACTTGGAATTAATTTCTCCTATTAAACATAACGGGGTCAGCCAGTTACAAAAAAGGATAAAGGAATTAGAAAAAGAAGTTGCTATGTTAAGGGAATTGTATTGACCTATAAGAAAAAACGCCTAGATTTTGATTGTGTGAA
>CAYUUY010000116.1:0-1705 GCA_964448035.1 uncultured Candidatus Saccharibacteria bacterium | reverse complement strand
TGATAAAAGAGTTTCCGGAATGGAGTGTGGATAAAATTGTCAACAAAGTGGGAATCGATCAACGCCATATTGCCAAACCCGACGAAACATCGGCTGATTTGGCAACAAAAGCGGCTGAAAAATTATTCGCAGAATACGATATCGATAAAAGTTCGATCGACTTTATCCTGTTTTGTACACAAAGTCCCGATTATTTTTTACCCACATCGGCATGCCTAATTCAAGAAAAATTGAAAATACCCACTTCATGCGGTGCATTGGATTTTAATTTGGGCTGCTCGGGATATGTTTATGGCCTTTCGTTGGCGAAAGGGTTATTGTTGGGAGGTATAGCCAACAACATTCTGCTTCTCACAGGGGAAACGTATTCCAAATTTTTGCACCCTAAAGATAAAGGAAACAGAACACTATTTGGCGATGCAGGTTCGGCAACGTTGATCTCAACTGACGGATTTGCCGAAATCGGAAACTTTAGTTTGGGTACGGACGGTAAAGGAGCAAAAAATCTTATCGTAAAAACGGGTGGAATGCGAAATCGCGAAAAAGCCGATGATGTAAAATTTGATGAAAACGGCAATCCCATATCTTCAGATCATTTATACATGAACGGCGCCGAAATATTCAATTTCACCATAAAAGCCGTACCGCCTTTAATAGAAGATACATTAAAGAAAAACGATATTCCCTTTGAAGAAGTGGACTCGTTTATATTCCATCAGGCCAATAAATTCATGTTGAACTATCTACGAAAAAAATTGAAAATAGAAGAATCGAAATTCCCCTATTTTATGCGTGAAGTGGGTAATACGGTTTCTTCAACCCTTCCTATCGTGATGTATGAAGAAATGAAAACAAACAATCTGAAAGGAAACATTCTATTGGCAGGGTTTGGAGTGGGATATTCGTGGGGTGCTACAATCATAAAAATTCAATAATGAAAGATATATATATATTTGGCGCTAGCGGCTACGCAAGAGAAGTTGCTCTACTAATTAACGAATTAAATGAATTCTCTATAAAAGGATTTGTAGATAAAGAAAATTCAAATGCTGTCGTAATCTTAAATAATAAATCTTATTCAATAATTTCAGAAAATCAATTTGTAAATATTTGTAAAAATAATAAACCGAACGCTGCAATAGCTATTGGGGATCCAATGATTACAATAAATATAATCAATAAATTTAATAACATTTGTTCATTCCCCAATATAATACATCCAAATACAATTTTTTCCGGGAAAAGTATTTTAGGAAAAGGGAATATTATATCTTACAATTGTATATTTACTGATAACATAAAAATAGGCTCTTTTAATAGATTTAATATTGGTGTTCTTGTTGGTCACGATGTTACAATTGGAAATAATAATCAATTTAATACTTCGTGCAATATTTCAGGAAATGTAAAAATTGAAAATAACAATTTATTTGGTGTCAACTCTGTCATTTTACAAAACATCCAAATATGCGATGACAATCTTATTGGCGCATCTAGTTTAGTGATAAAAAACATTAAGAAAAGTGGCACATATATTGGAAATCCCGCAGTAAAATTAAAATATTGAAATAATAATAAAACTTACAAGTCAATAATTGAACTACTTATAATACAACAGAGCAAAATAATATTCATCGAATATGATATTGTCATATATCCACAGGGGCAATGATAAATGGTAATTGCAAGATAGGGCGCGGTACTT
>CAYUUY010000115.1:0-1706 GCA_964448035.1 uncultured Candidatus Saccharibacteria bacterium | reverse complement strand
ACAGGCAGATACCAGCACATGGGAAAGGGAAATTGATAGGTTGGTGTATAGATTGTATGATTTAACGGAAGAGGAAATCAGGATAATAGAAAATAAAAATTGACCCTGTTCAAAAACAAATACCGTATTGAATCTATACGATTACCAGGATATGATTATTCCCAACCGGGGGCATATTTTATTACAATTGTTACGCACAACCGGCAATGTTTATTTGGTGAAATTGTTGATGGTGAAATGATGTCGAATGAATTCGGGGAAATTGTAAAAACCGAATGGCAGAAAACCGGCATATTACGACCCAATATTGATGTGAATACATTCATTGTAATGCCCAATCATTTGCATGGCATTTTAATTATAACGGATAACGATGATTTGTATCACCATCGTAATCGTAATCGTGATCGTGATCGTGATCGTAATCGTAGAGACACGTTGCAACGTGTCTCTACGGGATCGGAATCGGGATCGGAATCGGAATCGGAATCGGAATCGGAATCGGAATCGGGAATGGGAATGGAACCGGGAATGGGAATGGGAACGATCGAACAATTTGGCAAACCCACCCACAATTCAATCCCCACCATTGTACGATTATTCAAATCAACCACCACAAAACAAATCAACCAAATGCGACAAACGCCACATCAAACGTTATGGCAATGCAATTATTACGAACATATAATTCGTAACGATGACGAATTAGCCCGCATACGGCAATATATCATTAACAATCCAAAACAATGGAAAGAGGGTAATTTGAATAAATTTTTATAACGTTGTGTAATTGTACATTTTTGCGATAAATACATAAATATTCGTTCCCGTACACACGACCAGATGGTACAGGCCGCCAGAAGCGGCAAACAAAATATTGCCGAAGGATGCATGGCCTCAGGCATTTCAAAAGAAACAGAAATAAAACTGATTGGTGTTGCAAGGGCAAGACTTGAGGAACTGCTTATTGACTATCAGGATTTCCTTCGGGTGAGAGGGTTAAAACTATGGGATAAAAATGACCCGAAGATACTGGAAATAAGAGAAATTGGGAGAAGAAAGGATAGATCATACAAATCGTATTTGACATATTTGGAAGACCCCTCAGAAGAGGTTGTAGCCAATACAATTATTTGCCTTGTTCACCAGACAAATTACCTGCTTGACCAGCAATTAAGGAGATTAGAAAAACAATTTATCAAAGAAGGCGGAATACGGGAAAAAATGTTTAACGCAAGATTGAATGAGAGGAATAAGAAAAAAGAATAAACCGCTGCTTCAATGCCAATAAGAAATCATGTTCAAGTAGTAAAAAATTCAAGAAGTATTTTATTGACAAAAATAGGGGGTAAAAAACTCGATTTTTATTGACACTCGGGCAATAAAAGATGCATATGTTTATGAAATACAAAAGGTTATATTGACAATAAGAAGTGGTAAAAGATGTAATTATTCTTTCGAATAAAAAATGAAACATCTCTTCCAATTCACTAATAAAACCACCATCGTGAGGCAGATAGAATCCCTGGTCGAAAAAATCCTTGCTGCAAAAAAGGAAAACCCGCAGGCAGATACAGGCGCATGGGAAAAGGAAATTGATGGATTGGTATATAAATTATATGAGCTGACGGAGGAGGAGATAGAGATTGTGGAAAATAAAAAATGAGAAGTGGGTGTGAGTAGTCGGTTGCTTCGGTACGCCCTAA
>CAYUUY010000114.1:1412-1760 GCA_964448035.1 uncultured Candidatus Saccharibacteria bacterium | reverse complement strand
ATGGGAACAAGTACTTTCTTTTTTCCTAAAAGAACTTGTATGTTCTTTTTAAGCATCTTAGCTTTTTCTTTCTCATTGTCCGCTCAAACTGAAATTTCAGGGGAAATCAACGCTGATTCCACACTTAACTTAGCAGGTAGTCCCTATCTGGTTCCTTACGGATTAGTTGTAAACCCGGGAGTAACACTGACTGTAGAACAAGGCGTGGAGCTGAAATTCGGAAATTATGCCAGACTACAGGTGCTTGGCACTTTGCAGGCACAAGGCGCTGTTTTTACTTCTAACGCTGCTACCCCGGAACCGGGAAGCTGGAACGGAATCATTGCTGGTAACGATTCGCATACCGGA
>CAYUUY010000114.1:0-1402 GCA_964448035.1 uncultured Candidatus Saccharibacteria bacterium | reverse complement strand
CCGACTGCGAAGTGAAATTCTATCATGAATGTGTGGTGGTCAGAGGTCAAATGAACGCAACCAACATCAATTTCTCCGGAACGGATGCACATGGTATCATTGTCGCGGGATCAGGATCTCTGCAACTTAATAATGGTATTATCCAGACTTCGACTGATAATTCGTTTTACTATTGCTCGGGAATTTTCTCTGAAGCAATGTCAACTGTTACTATATCAGGTACAACAATCCAGCATTTCAGAAATGGTGTTTCTTCCTATCGCACTAACATCAGTCTGACTGACATCGAAATCAGGGATACCTATTATCCTGTTGAGTTAAGAGGTATTAATAACTTTTTAATGACAGGAAACAACAAGCTCGATTTTAATGCTTACAAAGCGGTAGTTATGGGATTCAACGAATTAAATGACACATTGATTTTACCGCAGATTCAATATCCTTATCTTTTCAGGGAATATTTTAACATCAAAGAAACCGGCAAACTAATTGTCGATCCCGGCAACGTACTCAAATTCGACGATTATGTTTCCATGAGCATTAAAGGAATCCTTATTGCTGATGGAAATGAATCAGAAAACATCATCTTTACTTCGCTTCGTGATGACAATGCAAAGGGTGACACCAACGGGGATGGGACTATAACTGCTCCTGAAACCGGGAGCTGGTATGGGATTAACTTCGAAAATGAAAGTGTGGATACAGAAAATTTATTACAAAACTGTATTATCCGTTACGGAGGACGTGATTACAGGGGTGGAGTCAACACCTACCATGCTTCACCAACCATTGATTCCTGTTCGTTTGCCAACAATTATTATGGCATATACCTTTCCGGCGTATCCAAACCGGTTATTTCTAATACCACCATCGGTTCGAGTAGCATGACACCACTTGCCATGTCGTTTGAGGCCGACCCGGTACTGACCAATAACGTCCTCTCGTTTTCCGACAATGCTTACGACGCGATTGGTATCATCGGCGGACACATGTCGGCCAACGGAACACTTAAAGTACGTTCATTTACCGATGTCCCGAACATCACTTACTATTTGCTGAATGAAATTATTGTTCCCGAAAACGTTACATTAACCATCAACAAGGGAATTACACTCAAATCATTCAGGCATGATGGTGGTTGGGATAAACGCATCATCGTGTACGGAAACCTGATTGCAGATGCCACTGCAGGAGAAATGATTAACTTTACTTCTGCCCGTGACGATAATTATGGTTATCCTGCCGATTGTAACAAAGACGGCACCATGACTTCTCCTGTTATCAATGACTGGGGCGGTATTATTTTTCAACCGGGCAGTAGTGGTTTATTGAACTATTGCCGCTTTAAATATGCTGAAATCAATAACTTCTCCTATCCGAACTGCAATCAGCACGATAATGC
>CAYUUY010000113.1:0-1762 GCA_964448035.1 uncultured Candidatus Saccharibacteria bacterium | reverse complement strand
AAGAGGAGGTGCCGCCGTGGCTGTAAAAGACCAGGTTATCAAAGACCAGTACGCGCTTTATAACGGGGACTCCTGCGAAGTACTCAAAGAGATGCCAAGCGCGAGCGTTGATTTTTCAGTTTTCTCGCCTCCGTTTGCGGACCTTTACTGCTACAGCAGCAGCCCTGCCGATCTAGGAAACTGCCAGTCATACGATGAGTTTTTTACGCATTTCTCTTTCATTATATCCGAACTCTACAGGACGATCAAACCGGGAAGGCTTTGCGCCGTCCATTGTATCGATATTCCAGCGATGAAAGAGCGCGACGGTTATATCGGACTCAAGGATTTTCCTGGCGACATAATCCGCGCATTTCAGTCTGCCGGGTTCATTTATCATTCCAGAACGATAATTTGGAAAGACCCGCTGATAGAGGCAACAAGAACAAAGGCACTCGGGCTGATGCACAAGCAGCTTTGTAAGGACTCCGCGATCTGTCGGGCTGGCTTACCTGATTACCTTTTGGCGTTCCGCGTTCCAGGAGATAACGCCTCCCCCGTATCTCACCCCGACGGGCTTAGGAAGTATTGCGGGCGGAAAGACCCAGGAGGCACGGGTGTAAGCCGGTCACACAACATATGGCGAGCTTACGCTTCCCCGGTCTGGATGGATATTCGCCAGACGCGAACGCTTGACGCCCGCAAGGCAAGAGATCCTGAAGATGAAAAGCACCTTTGCCCGCTACAGCTGGACGTTATCGAGCGGGCCTGTGTCCTGTGGAGCAACCCCGGCGAGGTCGTGTTGACGCCGTTCATGGGTGTGGGGTCCGAGGTCTACGGCGCGGTCCTGAACGGGCGCAAGGCAATCGGCATCGAACTCAAGCCGTCATACTACAAGCAGGCAGTCAAAAATGTCGATTCTATCAAAGGCGGGGCGAGCGAGGTTGATATGTTCGCAACCCAGGAGTCCCCATGACCACCCACGCCCGTGGCAGCAAAGGAAACAGTAGGAGGAGGTAAAATGGACACAGAGTACAGGTTCAGGATCAGGGTGCTTTCGGTTCCGCCGCCGAAGCCAAAGAAGATCGAGTTTCGGTATGTGACCGACGAGACAGATCAGGCAATCGCGCAGACATGGTATGAGCAGGGGTTCCGCGCCGGTGTTGCCGCGCAACGCGATGCAACCCTGGCGTCAAAATGAGCGTTGGCGACATAATCATAGCCGTTGCCATCATAGCCCTAATCGTTATCGTAGCCATGTATGGAGGGTGACTCAATGCATGGGGAAACAATTATCGCCGTGCTTTGCAGCATAGAGAACGCCGCCAGGTCAGGGCGCAGGCTCACAAGCGTTCAGCTTGTTGCGCTTAGTGCCGCCATTGACCTGATTCGCGCATCGAGCAAGCTGGCGTCAGAAATTGCGGTGCTCGACAAGGACATTCACTACGCATTGGAGGAGGATAAATGAGCATATCGCGGGAAACGACGAGGTCGCAGGAGAAGCGCATATTCGACTGGATGAACGCTGGAAGCGCCATTACGCCGCTTGAGGCGTTACGGATGTTCGGGTGTATGCGGCTTGGTGCCCGCATCTACAACATCAAGAAACTCATTGCGCGGGAGGGCCTGCCGGTTGTCGTGCGGACGGATTCTGTACTGGTGTCCGACAACAAGCGGGTTGCAAGATATTGGATTGATTTTACTGTTGACTGTAAACCGGAGATTTAGTATTATTCCTATCAGTTGAGGTATGGAATGACTCTATAAGACACTTGACATGACG
>CAYUUY010000112.1:0-1778 GCA_964448035.1 uncultured Candidatus Saccharibacteria bacterium | reverse complement strand
ATCGCCAGAACTCGTAATGAATCTCTCACACTTGTGGTCGATGAATTAGGACTAAAGGTTCGAGCTAAACTGCTTGATACAGCATCCAACCAAGACATCTATAAGATGGTTCAAAATGGATTGCTTGATAAGATGTCATTTGCTTTTAGTGTGAAAGAACAAACATGGGATAGAAGTGGTGAAATCCCCAAACGTATGATCAAATCGATTGAACGTCTTTATGATGTGTCGATTGTTGATACCCCAGCTTATGAAGATACTTCAATCTATGCTCGTAGTCTAGAAACCATGGAGTTGGAACTAGAAGCCTTGGATAAGGTAGAGAATGATAAAAGTACGAACCTCATAAAAAAGAGAATTCAAATCAAATTGAAAGGAAGTCATTAAATATGAACTCAAATGTACGCATGAAAGAAATTGAACAACGATTAGCAGAAATTCGCAAAGTAACGGATACTGCATCGCTTGAAGAACTCGAAAAACTAGAACAAGAAATTGATACGCTTAATGAAGAGCGGACAGTTTTAAACAAGAAGATTGAAATGGCTAAAAAGTTTGACCCATCACCTGTCATTGAAACCAAATCAAAAGGTATTCCTAAAGAAATTCTTGAGAAACGTGGTCAAGACTTAAGAGAAAAACGCACCATCCAAGTGTCTCAAGATGAAATTCTATTACCGGAACACACAGATACCAAACTCGCTGCTTATCCATTTAGCGAAGTATCTACTCTCGTGGACAACATCAATCTTGTCAATCTGATTGGTGGAGAAACTTATAAGAAAACATTCGTTAAAGGTTCTGGTGTAGCAGGAAGTACGCTTGAAGGTGCTGACTATACGGAAACCGAGCCAACGTTTGGTTATTTGACAATCACAAAGTGTAAGTTAACAGCCTACACTGAAATCACTGAAGAACTTGAAAAGTTACCTGCAGTCAATTACCAAGCTGAAGTCATCAAAAACATTAAGACAAGTTTAAAGAAAAAGTTATCACTTGAAATCTTAAAAGGTGCTGGTGGCTCAAACCAATTTACCGGTATTTTTAGTCAAAATGCTGTTGCACTTGGTGATACCACGGATGTCGAAGTGTCAGAAATCACTGAAGATACACTTGATGATATCATCTACGCTTATGGTGGACCAGAAGAAGTTGAAGGAAGTGCAGTCCTTATTTTAAGTAAAGGCGACCTTCGTGCATTTGCAAGATTACGTACTTCGGAAGGTCGTAAAGTACATACGATTGATTATGTGAACCATACCATCGATGGCATTTTCTATATCATTAACTCCAACTGTGATGCAATTAGCAACACTGCAACCACAACTGGTGCATACTGCATTGCTTACGGTTCCTTAAAGAACTATGAAACAGCAATCTTTTCACCAATTGAAATCAGTAAATCCACTGATTATAAGTTTAAACAAGGTATCATCTGCTACAAAGCATCTGTCTTTGCAGGTGGTAATGTTGTTGGATACAAAGGCTTTGTTCGTGTGAAAAAAGGTGCAGTAACACCAGCTGGCGAATAACATCATGAGCGTACCATCAAGTTTACTTAACCTAGTAAAAAGTTCATTGATGATCAGTGATTCGGAATCATTTGCGGACGCTGAAATAAACGCTCTAATTGAGAGTGCTCTCACCCTAGTCAAGTCTACTGGGGTGAGTGACACTCATCTATTGGATCACGATATACAAAGTTTGGTTCTCATTTATGTGAAAACCTTTTTCGGATTTAAAGGATTTTGTAGGAAAAACCGATTCCTCTGTGGTTG
>CAYUUY010000111.1:0-1780 GCA_964448035.1 uncultured Candidatus Saccharibacteria bacterium | reverse complement strand
TGGGGAGGAATGCGGGCGGGTTTCGGACTGGGGATTTTCGGAAATTCGGCGGCTAATTTCAAATCACTTATATCTTAGCTGAAAATTTTGCTAAAACAAACTTCTCAAAATTTTCAGCTTCCTTATCTGGACGATTTGAATATTCTTGGTAGATTTCAAAAATTAAATCTCTTAATTGGTTTTTCTCGAATCTTTCAAAATATTCTTGAGATTTATTTTTGAAATCCTCAATTGTTTTTATATCGAGTTGTTCACATCTTGCTTTCAAACTTGCGCTTTCTGCTAAAAATTTCTGGAATTGGTCTTCTGTTATTCCAGAAATTTTTTGAGTAAATTCCTCGTAAGTTTGAGGCTGTTTCCCATCTGAGACAATTTCGGTATAGGTTCTTATAAATTCCTCGCAAAGCAAACTAAAATGACCATCGCCATAGTCTTGCTTTAATTTTTCGCTGGCAAGTTGAGATATTTTTTCTTTTTGCTCGTCAGTTAATTGCTGAGATAATTTTTCAACAATTGGATTTATAATGCCATGGGAAAATTCATGGTCTTGGTTAAGAGTATTCTCAATATAAGAAATTATTATTTGCTCACCAGGAAAAGCGGAAAAGTTTCTTCCAGAATTTTTCTTATAAAGTGGGTCCGTCGGAACAAAACTTAACTTTTTGACATCAGTCGTTTTAGAATCGGGCTTGAAAAAACCAATCAATTTTTCAATCCTTTTTCTAGTTTCTTCCATTTTTTGCAGTCGTTCGCCTCTATCTCGTTCAATTTCGGCGGAAAATTTTTCCGCTAATGGAGAAGCTGAAAAAATTTGATCAAAACGTTCCAAAAGAGCCAAAACTTTTTGATAAACTTCTTGCGGATTTTTTACATGAGGTTTATATTTCGCCGCCATTTCTAAAACTTTTTCTGCTCTTTCTGGGTGCTGATAAGTAAGTGCGATATTGTATAAAGTTTCTTCATCAACACCTTCTTTATAAAAACCTTTGATGGTTTCCAAAATTTCTGGGTCTATTGGATTATCCCTAAAATATTCAGTTGTTTCTTTTGCCAATGGAGTTTCGGTTTCTCCCCATTCCGGATTTTCTGCTTTTAGCAATAAAGAAAAAAGTTGTGCTCCTCTTTCTTCTTGCACGACAATTTCCGGTGTTTTCATAACTTCAAAGCCAGTTTCCTTTTTCTCTGGTTCTTTGGGTTTTTCCATATTTGGATAAAATTTTGGTTCAAAATTTTCCATAAAAATTATTTAATCAATTCCTCAATATCAACATTGAGGGCTTTGGCGATTTTGCTCACAACAAAAACAGATGGTTTTTTAATAACTCCTGTTTCAACCTTGGTCAGCGTTGTATAGGGAACATCCACCTTGCGAGCAAAATCGTCTTGAGAGAGACCAAGTTTTTGTCGTAATTTCTTAATTTTTTGTCCTAATTGATTGCTTTCCATAAATTGATAACAGAATAATGTTGCTTATTTCTGCTTGCAGTATTATAATAACAAATATGAGAACATTATTCAATAATTTTGTAGCCGCCGAATTTCCGAAAATCCCCAGTCCGAAACCCGCCCGCATTCCTCCCCAGACCCCTCCTGCGGGCGGGAAATCAGCCGAGGCAGGGCGAATCCTTTCCCCCAGACAAATTGTTTCGCCCTGCCGAGTCCGCATTAGTAGTTTTAATCATTTGGATTTTGCTCGAAATAGTTTCGAACTTTGTCCAACAAACACCGCCAAAATAGAAAATCGGAATCGGAAGCAAAAATGCGGTCGGCGCGAAGCGCC
>CAYUUY010000110.1:0-1813 GCA_964448035.1 uncultured Candidatus Saccharibacteria bacterium | reverse complement strand
ATAATAGAATTTGCTACGAAATATGTAGATAGCAAAAATGTGGACTTTTCATCTTTCATTGATTATAAGAAGGTTAGTAAAACGAGCATAGTTTTTGATGAAAATGATATAAGAGAACTACATATAGCATCGACATGTTTAAAGATTGAAGCTATTTTTTGTTATGATGAAACACTTAAACTAACAGAAAATGTACAAAAACTTGTATATGGTGAGTTTATAAAAAATTGTTGTGAAATTGGAACAACCGAAAAGATATACCAAATGGTTCGTTCCAAAACATATAGAAGTACGATTACAGATAGATATATGTGGGAAGTTATTAAAATGGGTGTAATTGAAACCCCCCAATCGTATACTTTGGTTATGTTCAACTTCCTAATGAAAAATCTCTTATCTATTTTAGATGTAACTGTGAATCCGGTCCCATTTTTTGTTGGTGTTATGACCGATTCTATTCGGTATATGATGATTTCTATATATAAAGACAAAATTGTATATGGTGAACCATTTGGTAGTTCGGGTGATATTTATGGTTCTTCGGTCAACAAAGATACACTCAATGTATTGTGTTGTAACGATGTAATTGAATCTGCTGCAAGGGCTGGGGTTGAAATATTGGAGCAGGAGTATGGTGTAGTGGATGATAAGTTTTTGGAGGTTCGTGATTCGTTAGATACATTAACAAGACTATCAGCTACAATGAAGTGTGTTATACTACCTGTAGCTAGTAAAGTTCTTGATATTCCCTATACGTATTTACTTAAAGCTTCTCCGAAACACATCATGTTGATGGGTGTGTTGTTATATTATTGTTCTAAAAATATAATGGATGTGAGATTTCCCGTATTAACTGAATTCTTGGTTGGTTGTCCGAAGAAACGAGATACGGAGATTGTAAGAAGCTCATATAAGATCAAGAACCCCAACGATATTATAAATGATAATGTAAACAAGGTGTTTGGTATTAATTCGATCACACTTAGATATAAAATAGCATCTAGTGTGTGTGGTATTCTCATAGCGTCTAAAAGAGATCTCAGATCAATTATTACAGGTTCTGAAATACCAAAAATTAATTATTCAGATTTAGAAATGGATACTATTTCGTTTTATTCGGAATATTATTCGGGTAGATTGGATCCGATGTTCGATAAAATGAAGGAGAAGGTGAATACATTCTTTTAATTGATGCGATGATATAATTATATATTATCGTGGAGGGTTTTTTTCATGAAGAAATTTATCAATAAAATCAAAGATCTATCAAAATTTAAATGTTGGAAATATAAATATCATATGATTATTATTGATATTTTGAAACGAAGAACAAAAGTATCTGAAGTGAAGCATGCTATAAATGTTGGGAAAATTATTTTAGATATAACACAATTCAAACCAATAAAAATTAGGCATTTTAAGAAATTACATCCAGAAAGTTTACAAAGGGCTGTAGATATTCATAATAAGTATACAACTGGTGTTAAATACGATTTTGAACGTATTATGAATATTTTAAAAGGTGTAGTTAGTAAAATTCTTGAAACTTCTCCTAAAGGTCAATTTACAAAAGAAATAGATATGTTTATTTCTCCAAGTTCTATTTTAGGACGAAGAAATATTGCTTTATTAAAAGAGTTATATCTTGGAAAAATATTTTATAATGCAAATCTTCAATTGGAACAAATGGCAAATGATCCTAAAATTACAAATGATAAAATTGCAAAATTTATTGTAGATCTATATCATATAACCGGACCTACAAAATTAGCAAAACAAGTCGAATCAAATGTTAATAATTATACTGGAAATA
>CAYUUY010000109.1:0-1815 GCA_964448035.1 uncultured Candidatus Saccharibacteria bacterium | reverse complement strand
TTCAGCTACTGCTTTTTGTTTTTCCTCCCTTGTGCCTTCTCCTGATGCCATTGTTGCTGATGTACCAATTGAAACAACAGGTTTCTTCACCAGATTTTTAATGCGCCTGATAAGAATGGAAACATCGGATCCCTTCCTTCCACGGTATGTATGTAATTCGTCGAAAACCATGTACTGAAGGTTGTCTGTCATCGATTCCCGCATCCATTCTTCCGTTTGCCGTGTCATGATTAACTCCAGCATCATGTAGTTGGTGAGAATAATATCCGGCTTTTCATTTTGAATCCTCTTGCGTTCGTCAGTATTTTCCTGACCCGTATATTTTGCATAAGTAACCGGAAAACGGTAATTCGTTTTTGTTCTCAGAAATTCCAGTTTTTCATCCAGCGTTTTTTTTTCCTCTGGAATTTCAGTACCGGAAGTGCATTTGCTGTGTAAAAAGTTTAATTCATACTTTTTTATTTCTTCTTCCTGTGAGTTTATCAAGGCATTCATGGGGTAAACAAGGATGGCTTTAACCCCCTTGCTGTCTGATTTTTCGTTTTGAAGTAACGAATTAAATATAGTTGCCAGGTAGGTTAAACTTTTGCCGGAACCTGTACCACTGGTAACCACAAAACCTTTTCCCTGAAGGCCAATTTTAAGTGCTTCAACCTGATGTTTGTATAATTTGTAATCCCCAAAAATGGAAGGCAATTCAGCATGAATCCCCTCGAGTTCTTTCAGTTTTTCTCCTCTGTCAAACGATGGATTAAACTGAATCAGAGGTTCCGGCAGGGATCCTTTTTCTTCAAAAGCCTCTTCTGCTTTTTGCTTGATTCTTAGATCCTTAATATCGATAAAGGATTTTAGATAGTTTCGGTAATTTGAAATAACTTTTTGGTGAAGTTGAAAGGCATCCATCTTGTTGGTTTAATTATAGATACGTCAAAATACTACTGAAATTTTGCTGAAATTTTTGATTAAAACAGACTATAAAATTATAAATATTTTGGCCAGATCAACTGTTTCTAACAGAAAAAGCGATTGTTTAATAGTTCAGCCAGAACATTAACGGCTGAATGCATAAATTCTGCCGGCACCAAATAATTCCGTGCAGTTTTGAGCTGTGAAAAAAAGTTTCAAAATTAACTTTCGTGTAAAGAGAGTATAGCCCGGGTTAACCGACATCTTCTCACCTAATTACTCCCCAACTCTTTTATCAGTTGTCACCGTTCAAACCGGTACACAAACGATACCCTTTATACAAGGTGTACTGTTGTTATATCATTTTTGTACCGGTATTCCTCTGTAACGTATTAATAATGATTCAATTCATGAGACGCTCATGAGTACCTCTATTGATTCACAGCTAGTTACAATAGAAATAGAGGCAAAGCTCAGATTTGAGCTTTGGCTGATTCACAGTTAGTTGAATCCACACCGGATAACTCTTTCAAGTGTTCAATACCGTGTAAATATTACTGGCACCTTAACCAACCTTCAGTTTATTGCGAGAATCGGCGTAATAAAATTAAGTAGTGCGAATTCGCGTACCTTAAATTCCTTGATAATCAGCGTTTGCTTTGTTGGACGTAAGCATTACACCCAATTAACGCTAATAGGAGTTTATGCTATAAGGGGAGGTTTTTACACTCCATCCTACATATTTGATTGATTGGATCGGTTTAAAAGTTGGTGGCATTTTTGAACAGCCATTAAACATGCTCTAAAAGGTGCAAAAATCGAAAAACCTTCTATCTTGGTATTTCATCAGAAATCAACCTTTCATGTTTTAATATTTTGGAGTAGCCATCGTTCATTAATGAAGAGACA
>CAYUUY010000108.1:0-1816 GCA_964448035.1 uncultured Candidatus Saccharibacteria bacterium | reverse complement strand
TCATCTTTCAAGCCTTTTTTCAAGCCGTCTTTAAATTCTTCTATCTGTCTGTCAAACTCGTTATAACTGTCATAAAAATTATCAAAATTATCAATATATTCTTTCATTTTTTTCCCCCCTCTAATTCTTTTAACTTACCGCTTGCAATTAATGCTTGCTTGAGTTCTTCATAACTGACTTTAGAAAGTATTTTTTCTGGCGATTTATGATAATTCTCCCAAATATCACTCCCCGCATAACAACCTTCCCGGTCATAAAAATGGTAATACTCACTTTTTTTTACAGAAGCAAAACCGCTTTTCACAAGAAAATCTAATCTTTCATCTGTCCAAAAAAATGCTTCTTGTAATAATTTCTTTTTTTCTTCAATCACTTTTTTCACCTCACTATAAAACATCTTGTAATAATATTTTATCGTCTTCTACGATAATAATACTGTGTCCATAATAACCATTATGCCCGTTATATACGGCAAACTGTAAAACCTCTCCGTCTTTCATATGCATAGTTAAAAATTGAACTCCGCCCTCATCAAGCCATCTTAACCGTTTCGCTAACTGTTTCAACTCTTTGTTAGATAAATTCATATCGGTCAGCGATATTCTGTCAATCTCTTTGCCTATGAAATAGTTTAAATCGTCATTGGGGGTCAAATACCCCCAATCTTCACAGCAATTTTGCCCGTTACTGATTAAAATATAAAATGTTTTTAAGGTTGTTTCTATCTTATATCCGTCAAATAAATTATAATCAAAAACACTGTTTATCGCCTCTGCTAAGCCTAATCGTTTTCCACTCTCTCCGCATACCCCTCCGGAATTATCAACCTTTAAATCAAACACTTCTTCGATTTTTTTAATTACCCCAATTTCCATATTTTTATCCTGCTTTTTTGTTAATTTTTCTAATTCGCCTTTTTCAATTAATTTTCGTATGAGTTCTTTATAGTCGATATCGGCTTCACTAAAAATTAAATCTTCCAACTCGTAATAATCATCATAATCGTTGGCGATGTATCTATCCTTATGGTCGTGATATGCATAATAAGTGTGTTCTTTTCTGGATATAAAACCATTTTCCACAAGAAAATCTAATCTTTCGCTTCTGTTAAAAAATGTTTTATTTAACAATTCTTTTGCTTCTTCGATCATCTTTTTCACCTCACTTTCAATTTATTCCCAAAATGCCCTATTTCTCAATTTTAAATAATCTTCCACTTCCACGTAATAACCACCGTCCAACATTTTTGATACCTCTCTTATGTTTGCGGTTAAACTATTTGCTACGCAATTTCTAACACTGATTGCTCCGCCTTTAAAACGCACGACTAAATAATTGTAATATCGCTCTTTAACATTAAATGCATCAATGTAAATTGCTTCTACGCCGGGCATTACCGATACAATTGTTTCGCCAATTTTATTAAAATCTTTTTGTTTTTCGGTAAGCATTTCCAAACTTTTTTCGCAGGCAGAACAGATAACAATAGAATTATGTTCTGGCTCAAAAAAGTTTCCGCACTGTTTGCATTGTTTAATAATTGTTTTTTTCATTACCAACACTCCTTGAGATATTTTTTCTTATCTTTTTGCTCAATTTTAATAGAGCCTGCCCGTTTAAAATAATCAGTCATTGCGCAGTCCGGTGAACAATACAGTTCGTCGTATTCGTTTGAATATTCTAATTCATCATTAACCGTCATAGGTTTTTTGCACATGGCACATCTTGGTTTGTCTATCATAGCTTTTTACCTCTTTCGTAATATTTAGGCAGTTTCACGACATGCCTAGGTCGGAAAAGGAGGATTAAGATATAA
>CAYUUY010000107.1:0-1828 GCA_964448035.1 uncultured Candidatus Saccharibacteria bacterium | reverse complement strand
GCTGATTATGAAGCAAAAGGTGATTATAATGGTCAAATAATTTTAGTCGAATCAGAACATTCTGCAATGTCAGCAACTGTAGCAGCTTCTCTTTCAGGCGCAAGGGCAATGACTGCAACTGCATCCCAGGGATTAGCGCTAATGAACGAGGTTTTACATATTGCTTCTGGACTTTTTACTCCAATTACAATGGTTGTTGGCGCACGAGCTTTATCTGCCCCGATTAATATTCATAATGATCATTCAGACGTAATGTCAGTTTTGGATTCTGGTTGGATTCAATTTTACGCAGAAACAGTTCAGGATGTTTATGATTTTATAATTCAAGCTGTAAAAATTTCTGAAAATCCAAAACTTCAAATTCCTAGTATGGTTATTATGGATGGTTTTATAACCACTCATGAATTTACAAATATTGAAATTATGAGTGATTCTAAAGTTCAAAAATTTGTTGGTAAGTATCAGCCGATTGATTCTTTGTTAGATTTTGAAAATCCAAAAACAATTGGCGGTTTTGCTCTTCCGGACGTGTATTCAGAAACAAAAAATGCGCAATCAAAAAGAATGAAAAAAGTAAAGTCAATTATTAAAATGGTTGCTAACCAATACCAAAAAATTACTGATCGCGGTTTTAAATTTTTAGAAATTGACAACCCAAAAGCTAAAAAAATGATTGTTGCTCAAGCTTCAGTTTGCGGCACAATTCGCGAAGCAATAAAAAATAATTCTAAAGTGGGTTTGTGTAAAATAAATCTTTTTAGACCTTTTCCAGATCAAGAAATTATTAATGCTTTGTCAGATTCTAAAGAAATTATTGTTGTTGATAGAGCAAATTCTTTTGATTCAATTGGCGGACCAGTATATAAAGAAATTAGAGCTGCTCTGTTTGGCAAATCAAATGCTAAAATTACGAACCATATTTTGGGTTTAGGCGGGAAGAATATTTCAATTTTAGATATTAAAAAAATTATCAAATGATTGATATTAAAAAAACTTCACAACAAAAAGGAAAGTTTATTGGCGGGCATCACTTATGTGCTGGTTGTGGCGCTGGAATTATTGCTAGGGCCGCAGTTAATGCGTTAAGTAAAAAACCGCTAGTTGTAATTGTTGCTACTGGATGTTTAGAAGTTGCAACAACTTTAATTCCAAAAACAAATTGGTTAATGCCTTGCCTTCATTTAGCTTTTGAAAACGCGCCAGCTGCAGCTAGTGGGGTTTGGGCAGCATATCAAAAAACTAAGTATAAACAAAAATTGCCAGAAGATTTGCAAATTTTAGTAATCGCTGGTGATGGCGCTAGCTATGATATAGGTTTTCAGTCTCTTTCTGGAGCTGCAGAGCGAAACGATAATTTAATATATCTTTGTTATAATAATGAAGCTTATATGAATACGGGTGTTCAACGTTCATCTGCAAGCCCATATTGCGCTGAAACTTCTACAACCCCAGCAGGTAAAAAGAAAAATCCTAAAGATTTAACAAAGATTATGATTGCGCATAATATAGAATACGCTGCTCAGGCAACTGCTGGCGATCCAATTGATTTAATGAATAAAATAGAAAAAGCAAGTAATTATTCTGGTGTTAAATTTATTAATGCTTTAGCGCCTTGTACGCGTGGTTGGGGATTTGATGAAAGCAAAACAGTAGAAATAGGAATACTTGCAGCCGAAACTGGATTTTGGCCAATTTATGAATTTGAAAAGGGAAAATATAAAATCAATATTTTAAAAACAAAAAAAATTAAAGAATTTTTAAAAATGCAAAAAAGATACGCTCATTTGTTTAATCCAAAAGAAAACAATCAAGAGATTGAAAAAATTCA
>CAYUUY010000106.1:0-1834 GCA_964448035.1 uncultured Candidatus Saccharibacteria bacterium | reverse complement strand
AAACGCAAGAAATGTAATCGTGGCAGATATTAGTGATAATGCGATGGAACTACTTGATAGAGTTAAACTTTACTTAGAAACTTATACAATTAACACCGGCATTGATATTAAACTTAAATACAATAGTAAATATGAGTTATACAACGAAATAACAAAATCTAGATACACAATCGGTACAGCAGATAAATCAGATTTTGGAAGATCAAAAACTATAACTAATTTACATTTTAGCGAGTTTAGTTTTTATCGAGACCCCGAAAGTCTACTGGGCGGGGCTATGCAAGCTGTCGTACCGGAAGGTCGAGTTATTATTGAAACTACCGCCAATGGTTTTAATTTCTTTAAGAATTACTGGGATAGATCAGTAGCTGGTGAAACTGGTTTTAATCCACTCTTTTTCAAGGCTAGTGATTTTTATGATAAAGAATTTTTAGAGAGGAAAAAACAAGAATTAGAACGACTTTACCCGCAAGAATATCCAGAAACTCCAATGGAAGCTTTTATTACCAGTGGAGAAAGTTATTTTGATAAAGAAGCTTTAGCTTTTTACTTGAAAGATACTGCCAATGATCATAAGATATAGAGAATTAGACCCAGGAGAGTTTTTTGTGATTGGAGTTGATACTGCCGCTGGTGGTAGCGATTATTGCGCCGCTCAATTTTTATCTAAAACTAAACTAGATGTGCCTATTGTTTATCATTCTCACACACTTGCTAGTGAGATGACACCAGTGCTTCAAGAGGAATTAGAACGGATTTATGACTTAACTAGAGTGCCACCAGTCATAGCTTATGAGAGAAACAATGGTGGTGTTTTTGAGCTTGAGAGATTATCGTTACTGAATAGGCAGGGCAAATATAAAATCTTTAATATGCCTCAGTATGGGGGAATCCATAATAATCAACCCACTAAAATAGGCTGGGATACTAATACTGCTACTAGACCCAAAATGCTTGCAGATTTAAAAGAGTGTATTGATAATCGCTTAATTAAACTTTATCATCAAAAGACAGTAGAAGAAATGTTTAGTTTTATTGTGGTACAAACTTCTACTACCTGGAAAGCTCAAGCTGAACAAGGTGGGCACGATGATTTAGTAATGAGTTTAGCGATTGCTTGGCAATTATATCAAAGTGAAGAGCCAATATATAACACTTTTATTGCACCTAGTAATGATATCGCAAAGAAAAAATGGAGTATCGGCAAATAGAAAATAACAACCAAGAACAATTTTTAGAGATGCTGGCTAAAATGGATCCAGAACTCTATTTAATTAAAATTGCGTTATTGGAAACTAAAATTAATCCAGTCATTATTCCTCGCATAATTAGAGTTCTTGGTAATATGAATATCGGAACTGGTTATGGCGAAATTACTATTTTAATGAAGGAGCGAGTAGTTACTCAAGTTAAAGCTAACGAATCTGATGTCTTAAATATACCGGTTGACAAGCAGGAGTAAATTGTGATAATCTTATTTGACAAAAAAAACAAGTTCCTTGTAGGAAAACTAAGGGAATCTCATAGTCGCTTTGGCAGATTAGCCAGAGGTACCTATGGGATTTTTTATTATGGCACAAATTGAACAAATGCCTGCTAAAGGCACAAAAGAGGAACGAAAACTCTTCACTAAAGTTATCAGACACTATGAAATGGCTAAGGAAGACCTAGAAAATAGGATTGCTGATTGGAATGTTAAAGATGAACTTTTTCGCTCTTACATTGATGAGAAGGACTGGCCTTATCAATCAGTAGTCTTTGATCCCCGAGTCTTTACCGCTATCTTTGAGAAAACTGCACGATTATTTGCTAACAAACCAAGAGGACGGATGGT
>CAYUUY010000105.1:0-1865 GCA_964448035.1 uncultured Candidatus Saccharibacteria bacterium | reverse complement strand
TTTGATATTGGTTCTGGTGTCCAATCTATTAATATAAATTATCCAATTAGTTTTGCTAAAAATCCGCCACCAGGATTTGGCTATTTGCAATTACCAACAATTCGCGAGATAGCACCTTAGCTTTAAAAAAATAAAGCCCTTGACACCATATTTTATTTAAAATAATATTAAATTATAAGGAATTTATTTGGAGGGGAATGGAAAACCAAACAACCCCCAATTCATCGCAAAATCAGATGGGAGATAATGCTTCAAGCTCAATCCCATCTCCATTTTCTGGTGATAATACTGGGGAAAAATCAAAAGGATTTAATTTAGTTTCAGCAATCGCTCTTTCTTTATCAGCAATTTTTATACTTGCTGCAGTTTTTGTTTATATTGCTGTTCGCGCAAAACAAGGTCAAGTTACAAAAATAGAAAATCAAATTGAAGAAGTTGACAGCCAAATGAACGCAAAATCAGATTTAGCAAAAGCAGTTACTGGTATTTATGGACAAGTTACAAATTTAGATGAAGTAATTGGCAAACGAACTTTTTGGACAAATTTTTTCAAAGAATTATCAACCAAAAATACTCTTTATGCAAAATTTCAATCATTCCAAACAGTTGATTTATCCAAAGTTCAAATTACCGGTCAATCAAGCAGCTATTCATCGCTTGCATATTTAGTAAAAAGTTTTGAACAAAGCAATAGGTTTTCTCATGTAAATATTGTTTCTTCAGACAAACAAGAAGGATCTAACGCTGTTAATTTTTCAATTGAAGCAACAATCTCGCCAAGTGCTTTTGCTAAACAAGAAGCTATTAAACCAGTAACAGAAACTAGTGGTGAACAAGAATCTCAATCAACTGAGGAATCTAGTGAAGAAACACCAACGGAGGAATAATGGAACAACCAACAGAAGTTAAACAACAATCTTTAGAACAAACTTTAGGAATGATTACTTTGGCAATTATTATTATTTTAGTTGTTATTTTTTGGCTGATTAAGCCTCAGGTTACTGAGCTAAAAGACGCTAATGCTAAAGTTGTTGCCCGACAAAATGAATTAAACGCAAAACAACAAACACTTGAAACAATGAACGCGCTTGAATCAGAAATAAAAACAAAAGCAGCTGTTGTTAATAAATTAAATATTGTTTTACCTTTAGACCAACCAGAAGCAGCTAGCTTAGTTTTGCAAATGGAAACAATGGCAAAAAATGCAAAAGTAAGTTTTAACAGCTTTGTTCCAGAAACTAGCATGGCAACAGAGGAATATTCAGAAAGCAATGTTACAGAAGATAGGGCTGAGTTAAGTGTTGCCCCTTATAATTTTAGTTTTACAATAACTGGAAATTATTCATCAATAAAATCATATTTAAGCGCTTTAGAAAAAAATTTGCGACCAATTAAAATTTCAGATATTGGTTTTGCAGCTGCTGAAGGCGAAGATCCTGTTTTGTCTGCAACAGTTAGCGCTGAAACTTATTATCAAAAATAAGGAGTGGAATGCAATCAAGAATCACAAAAATTGTAACTTTATTCTTAATCATTTTAATTGTGCTTGGTGGAGTTTATATTTATTTTAGTGTAAGGCCAACAAATGACGATGTTACTAAATACGAACGGCCAGCGCTTGCAATTCCTTCTGATATTTTATCTTCAGACAAAACAGACACTTTAAAAGATTATACACCTAATCAGCCAGTACCTTTTAAAGTGCCTAATTCTGGTAGATCAAATCCTTTTGGTTCATATTAGTAATTTAGAGGAGGGTTGTGAGTGTGAAGTCGGGTAATTCAGATAAAACTAAAAATCAACATAATGATATTAAAAATCAAACAAAAACAGGCGAGCAAAAAGATTCTCAAAACCAAGATTTT
>CAYUUY010000104.1:0-1873 GCA_964448035.1 uncultured Candidatus Saccharibacteria bacterium | reverse complement strand
ATACTCGGACGGCATATTTTGGGAACGCAATACACTTAACGAGCAAATGAACGGAAATGGAAAGAAAAATAAAATCAAGCCATTAGAAAATTTATTTAATAGTAAATTACTATGACAAAGAAAAGTTCAATTTTTTACACGGACAAATATAAAGAAATCGCAGAGAAAATTAAAACCTTTTTGAATAGCCAAAAAGATTTTCTTTCAGCGAGAACACAAAATAGTCCACGCGCGGTTGGCGACGCTATTGAAAATATTATCGTAGAAAATTTTAAGGAGATACTTGGCGATCTAGTAAGCGAGTATTCATCATCTTTCGCACGGCGAGCTATGGCTGATTTAGCATTTACAGACAAGGACGGGTTTTATTATGTGGTTGATGTTAAAACACACCGCCTTGATACAAAGTTTAATATGCCAAATTTGACTTCCGTTGAGCGACTTTCAAGGTTTTATGAGGAGGATGTAAATTATTTTTCGCTTTTGAAAATTGATTATCAAATTGAAGGCACGAAAGCCGTTATTAAGCATGTTGTTTTTGTACCGATAGAATTTTTTAACTGGGATTGTTTGACAATAGGTGCGCTCGGTTGGGGGCAAATTCAGATTGCTAACGCAAATATAGTAAATCTAGTCCCTAAAAATAGCCGCAGAAAATGGATGTTAGATTTATGCGACACCCTTTTGGAATTTTATCCGAAAGAGATCGGGAAAATTGGCGAACGAATTGACCATTTCAAGAAAATTAGAAAATTCTGGGAAAAGAAAAAAGAATAATTATATGAACAAAACAATTCAAAAATTGAATAAATTAAAAAATCCAGAAGCGTTTATCCAAATCAATACAATAAAAGGTTTTAAGTATGTGGATAGAGCTGGCGAGATTGTTAATGCTTATCACAAAAATAATTCCGCGCCTCAATTTCAAATGGGGTTAGGTGGTTTAGTTATTGAGCAACCAAAAGATAAAATTGACGAATTAAAAATCACTTCTCAAGTTATTTGGGCAAGGTTTAGCGAGATTGATTCATTAGACATGATTTCTAACCTTTTTTCGAAAGAAGCTGAAAACATTTTGAAAATACTAGAAGTTGAAAAAATAAGCCGAGTTGGCTGGCGGAATTATTTTGTTTATGAATTTCAAAACAAAGAAAAACAAGATACTTATCTTAAAAAATTTACAGTGATTAAAGATACAAAACCGTCAATTGTTCGGCTAGAAATAAAAACGGACAAAGATTTTAGTGCTAATTTAATGCTTCAACCAGTCATTAAAAATGATACTGAAAAAACGCCGGGAATTTTATTTGATATTGATGTATTCCAAAATAAGGAAATTGAGCCAAAAGATATATCAAAATTACTAAAAGAATTTAGACAATATCTTGCTGATGAAAATGGTTTTTTGAGCGTGGTAAATAACACTTTTGAATAATATGTGGTCAGAACTTATTAAAAAAATTGAATTACAATCCGTGCTAGTGTTATTTTTAACGCTTCTTTTTGGATTTTTACTTTTGAATAAAGACAACAGCTTATCAAGTCCTGCTGGAATTTTGGGCAGTGTTTCAATTGGAATGGGGCTTTTGTATACTTTCGGCTCATTTTTTTCAAATCAGATTAAAGAAAGTTATAAAGATGTTATCGCAGAATATAAAAATACAATTTCTACTTTGAGAACAAGCCATAAAGATATAGAAAAATCTTATCAAAATACTTTATCTAACCAAACCAAAGAAAGAACAATTGGTGAAAATTATCAAACTATTAGCGAAACAGAAGCTGGGACACAGGACAGATAATTGATAAGATTTTGAAAAGCCCGCCGCAAAAAATTTCGCCAGCCCAAGCGAGGGCGAGGCGGAAGGGGGGT
>CAYUUY010000103.1:0-1888 GCA_964448035.1 uncultured Candidatus Saccharibacteria bacterium | reverse complement strand
TTTAAGCGGGTGATAATATGAAAAGATTTGTAAATGTAATGTGGAAACTGATATTCTTGGCATTCTGGATGCCACTATATAAGGTTTTATCTGATCTCTTTGTAGCTCCAGAAACAGGCTTATTTGTAACGTCTGGCATGAATGATGCTGGGCTGGCATTTTGGACTATGGTGCCCTGGATATTGCCGATTATAGTAGCAATATGGCTAATTGTAGACTTACGTAAACCGGACGAGCCAAAAGGCGGTTCTGGAATAAACTTCCCGAGGTAGGTGATATATGGCAGATATAATGCAACGTAAAAAGGAAGCAAGGGAACGCAGTTTAAAAGTTCAAGCTGAACAAAAAAAGGCACAACAAGTCCGTGCCCAGCAAGTTGATATGGTCAAACAAGAAGAATTTAAGCGCAATAACGTTCAGCTTAAAACTGGTGAATGGATCAGCAAGGCTGAATATGAAGCGTTAAACAAAGAGGATCAAGAGCGCATTATTTCATTGGGTATCAAGGGTTTCAACGATTTTTACGCCAAGCAAGAAGCTGACTTCAAAGCAAATAATATCCAGATCGGCGATAGCTGGCTTTCAAAAGAAGCTTACAATAGCCTGTCAAGTGAAGATCAGCAACGTATAAAGGATTTGGGGATTGAAGGCTTTAATGAATACTATGAGCAAAAACAGGCTGAGTTCGAGCGTGATAATATACAGCTTAAAACTGGCGAATGGATAAGCAAAACCGACTATGCTAAATATACTCCGCAATGGCAAGGTGAGCTTAAGAATCGGGGCATTGACGGCTTTCAAAGCTGGCTATCAACCGCTTATCCTGGGGCAGACGGCTACATAGTAATTGATGATCCATCTGCCGGTAAAATGATCTACGGCAAAACCGATGATCCAAATATCGGCATTGACGCTGGCGGCAACCGTATCTGGATTGGCGGGCGCTGGCCTGATGCTGTCAAAACTTATATGCAAGGCGTTGAGATCAGGGGAAGCGAAATTATTAGTCGTGAGCAGTTACAGGCTGAAAAATTGGCATTATCTCAGGTTGAAGGTAAAAATATTCAATCCGGCATAGCAACAATCAAAACTGCTGGAGAAATGAAAGCTCAGTCGGATTTAATTGATATTGGAGATAATCGGTATATAGATCAGACAGCCTTTAATGCTCTTGATACAAAGTATCAGGAATTGCTTAAAAAAGATGGCATCGAAGCATTTAAAAAAGAATATGGATGTTTAATGTTGGATTTTCCAATAAAAAACTGGAAACAAATTACCGATATAATTAAGAAAGAAGATGTATATAATGTTCCAGGATATGGAATTGAAGATAAGCCACACGTCACTGCACTTTTCGGATTCATTGATGAAAAAACAGACCCAAAAGATGTTGAAAAAGTGACCAGGCAAATTTTGGATGGCAAAAAAAGTCTTGAAATTAAGCTAAAAGAACTATCGTTATTTAAAAACAAAGATTTTGATGTATTAAAATTTGATGTTGATTCTGATGACTTAAAACAGTTAAATAAAGGACTTACAAAGAATTTTGAATATAACAACGACCATCCAGACTATCATCCTCATATGACCGTTGCATATCTAAAGCCAGGAATGGGAGAAAAGTATATTAAGAAATTAAAAAAACCAATAACATTTGAAAGCGGTAAATTTACATATTCTTATCCCCCTGATGAAAAACATGTATTTTCTACAAGAAATAACACTAATATATTAGGCGTAGAAAAGGGAATTGATGGCATGACTGATGAAAAAGTTGAAATAATAAAGAACTTTATAAACTTTGTTTGTAATAGATTAGATTTGGATGAGCCAGTTGAAATATATCTTCACAAAGGAAGAGATGAATATATAGCAACAACCGCAT
>CAYUUY010000102.1:0-1908 GCA_964448035.1 uncultured Candidatus Saccharibacteria bacterium | reverse complement strand
ATACTGATATTCATAACTATATATATAAATTTATTAATTAATGTAAAAATGCAAAATACTAAAAAAATAGTAGTAGGATTAAATAACCCTGAAAAGAAATACGATGCAACGCCTCATAATATTGGTAAGGTTTTCTTAGAATGATTAATTGAAAAACTAGAAAACGATCAGAAGATTGAAAAAGGATTAAAGTGGAAAAACAACAAAAAAGTATTAGCTAAAACATTAGAAATAAAAATTGGACATAAAGATATTGTGTTTGTCTTGCCATCAACTTTTATGAATAATTCTGGTAATTGTGTATCTAAAATTTTAAATTATTATGATATTGATACTAAAGGTCTAATGATAGTTCATGATGAGTCTGATATGCTGTTAGGTAAGGCTAAATTGGGCTTCAGCCATTCAGCGGCTGGACATAGAGGAGTTGACTCTGTAATACAAAGTTTAAATACTCAATCATTTTGAAGGTTTAGAATTGGGATTAGGCCAGCTGACATCACTCAATCAAAATATCAATTTAAAGCTGGGGATTATGTTGTTAAAAAAATGAGTAAAGAAAATCAAAAAATACTAGAAGATAATTTTGAAAAATTCTATTTAGATATGATGAGATGAATAATTAATAGCTAGACAAGGGGTTTTAAAGCCCCTTGTCTTGATTTTTTGGCATCTGTATGGTAAAATACAAATAGTACTAAACAAATTATTTTCGGAGGTTATTATGCGAATAATTTCTTTTATGTCAAAAGTACCCGGGAAGGCATTTATAAATGGCCGGGAAATGAACTTGGATGAATTATTTATCCTACTACAGGATCCCTCGGTTGACACTCGAGGAAAGAAGGATATTAAATCCTTCCTGTTAACAAATGGATTTAACCCTAACCCTAGTCTGTCCTGTGGCAGCATTGTTGTGAACGGAGGAATGGTCTCTTTTCTGAACGGCGGATTGACTTTCACAAAAAAACTAACTGAGATCCCTTCCGGAAGAATTGTTTACCATCCAAATGGATGGTGCAAACATATACTTCAAGATGACGAAATTGCTCTTATTAAAAGAGCAAAAAAGAGATTAGAATTATAAAAATAAAAAAACGAGCTGGTGCACCGTGCACCGGCTCGTCTTTCTTTAATGTCGGGGTGCCCAGAATCGAACTGGGACCACATGCTCCCAAAGCATATATACTACCACTATACGACACCCCGTGTGTATTAGTAATTTAATATTAACAAATTTTATATTAAAAATCAATAGTAAATACAAATATTCTGTTTGTAAATTAGCTTTTTTTGTGTTAAAATGTGTTTAATATATCTTAATTTAAGTAAATATGAAGCAACTAATTTCAGAAGGAAAAGAGCTAAGAATTGTTAATGTTCCTAAGCCAAGTATAGATAAAAATCAAATTTTAGTTAAAAACTATTATTCTGTTATATCGACAGGGACAGAAATATCAAATATAAATTTCATGAAAGATCCTTTGTATAAGAAGTTATTGAATTATCCTGAAAAAGTTCAAAAGGCATTGAGAATGATAAAAAACAAAGGGTTAATGGAAGTTTTTAAGTTAGGAATGAATTTTTTAAATATCCCTAGAGAGTGAGGATATAGTTCTTGTGGTGAAGTAGTTGATATTGGTAGCAATATCAAAGACATTCATGTTGGTGATATTGTTGCTTGTGGTGGAGCTGGTAAAGCAAATCATGCAGAATACATATCAGTGCCAAGAAATTTAGTTGTTAAAGTTCCTGGTAATGTTGATTTTAAAGATGCTAGTATCACAACAATAGGATCTATTGCCATGCAAGGCGTTAGACAATGCAATCCTCAAATAGGGGAAACTATTGTTGTTGTTGGATTGGGCCTAATTGGCCAAATTACGGCTTTAATTTTAAAAGCAAATG
>CAYUUY010000101.1:0-1920 GCA_964448035.1 uncultured Candidatus Saccharibacteria bacterium | reverse complement strand
TGAACCAAATGAAGAATAATGGGTTAAACCCGAAATACGAAATACGAAACAAATTACAAATTACAAATTACAAATTACAAATAAATTACAAATTGCAAATTGAAAATTGAAAACCTATCCTGAGCAAAGTCGAAGGATTAAAAATTAAAAATTTAAAATTGATTTATACAAGGCGTTGATTACTTACAATTAAATTATATAATTTTCATTCGTGGAACTGCCAAAACCAATAAAAGATTTTGTTGAAACATTCAGCCGATTGCCTGGTATCGGCCCTCGTCAAACTACCCGTTTGGCTTTTTGGCTATTGCACCAGACAAAAGAAACTCAACGTAACTTTTATCGCGCTTTTACTAATTTATTTTCTCAAACACAAGTTTGCCCCAATTGTTTTTTCATTTCAGAAAAAAACAATTCAGCAGATAAATTATGTAAAATCTGCCGCGACCGGCAAAGAGACCATTCTATTATTTGTGTCGTTGAAAAAGAAACTGACCTCATATCCATAGAAAACACAAATAAATATCGAGGTGTTTATCATATTTTAGGAGGGTTAATTTCAGAAATAGATATGACAAAAAAACAAAAATTAACCATTCCCCAACTTTTAACGCGGATTAAAAAAAGCGTCACAATGCCGCCTAAAGTGAAAGAAATAATTTTAGCTCTCAATCCTACCTCTGAGGGCAATTTAACTATTTACTATCTAGAAAAAGCTATCAAAGAATTGGATTTAAATATCAAGATAACAAAATTAGGGCGCGGACTTCCTCAGGGAGGAGAAGTGGAATTTGCTGACGCTGAAACATTGGTTAATGCTTTGGAAGGAAGAAAGTGATGTATATTGCTAAATTGCTAAATTGTTATATTGTTTGAAGATTGGTTATTGAATATTGAACATTGTTTTGGTGATTGTTACTTGTATCTTGTCCTATCTTGTTGTATTTTTAAAATATCGCTTTTAAGGCGATATTTTATATTATTGATTTTATTGACACTTTCATAAAAGGCTGGCGATGGCTTTTTTTCTTTTTGTATCTAGTTTTGGAATGATAACGAAAAACAATTATTTTTTTTGTTCTACCTAACTCCTCGCATTCTGCAGTAATTTGCATCCCGGAAATATAAGGCTGACCGATTGTAATCTCGCCTTTTTCATCAACAAAAAGGAGGGCTTTGTCAAAAACAATTTTTTCTCCTTCTTTAACCCCTTTTATTTTTTCTATTTTGATTTTTTGTCCAGGAGCAATAAGATATTGTTTCCCCCCGGTTTCAATAACGGCTAAGACCATAATAATATAAATTTAAAAATCAAAAATCAAAATGACAATTTAAAAGCATAAACTCTAAACTCTAAATCCTAAACAAATTCCAAATCACAAATCCCAAATCCCAAATAGTTTGAAAATTGAAAATTTAAAATTGATTGAAAATTGTAAATTGTAAATTAAAAATTGATTTATACAGTTTACAGAATACAAACTATCATCGGTTTAAAAAGTAAATTTGGACGCTAAGTAAAAGCACCAAAATAGCAATTCCTATATTAGCAAAAAAAAGCAGCCAATTCAAGTTTTTTTCTTGAATTCTATTATTTTCCTGAAATAGTTGCGAAAGCCAAAAATTCAGGCCGATAAAAACCACTCCTAAAATCGGGATTATCCAAAGCAGATTTCGATGGCCTAAAAAATTAATACCAAATTCGTTAGAACGAAAAATGACTGGAAAATCAGGTGCTGTTTTTTGAAATACCAACCAATTTAAAAAAATACAAATCGTTATGACGGCTCCTATTAATATCCAAAATCTTTGTTTTATCCTTTTCATTTTTCATTTTTCATTTTTCATTTTTTCATTGTGCCCTCAACCGGATTTGAACCGGTGTTACCAGAATGAGAATCTGGCGTCCTAAGCCACTAG
>CAYUUY010000100.1:0-1923 GCA_964448035.1 uncultured Candidatus Saccharibacteria bacterium | reverse complement strand
GGCGGTCAGTTCCTTGCTCTTACGAACCCGATTCTCCCGCTCCGCTTCGAGGGCAGTGTAGTGTTCCAGAGCGGTATTATAGCGCTCTTCAATACGCCCGGCTTCCTGCGCGTAGGCTTCCTGAGACTGAGCGACCGAGGCGTTCTTCTTTATATGCGCTTTCATGAGTTCGGACGCGACAGTCATTTCATCTTGCTCCCGCTGCATTTCAGCATCAAGCTGTGTGGTGTCACAGAGCGTCTGCCGGATAAGCTCACAATCGGCAAGTACCGTGGTTCGGCTACCCATTAATTCATTATAGGCAGCAAGGAAACGCAGCTTGATTTCGTCCTCGGTCAGCTTCGGAGTCCGGCACCTATCCTCGTTTTTAAATTTCCGGTTGCACTGGAATATCACGCTTTTGTATTCATCCGTAGAATGCCAGACCTTGCGACCGTAAAATCCGCTGCAGTCTCCGCAGATGATCTTGCTGTGAAAAGCTTTGTCGCTGTATGCTCGCCCCAGTTCTTTGCGACGTGCCATTTCTTCCTGCACCGCTTGAAATTCCTCCGGGGCGATAATGGCTTCGTGTGACCCTTCTACATAATACTGAGGAATCTCACCGTTATTGATGCGAAGCTCTTTTGTCAAAAAATTAGATGTAAAGCGTTTTTGCAATAATGCGTCGCCCTTATATTTTTCATTGCTGAGGATGCTTGCAATCGTAGAGGAGCGCCACGTTTGCTTTCCGGCGGGGCTTAATATACCATGCTCCATCAGAAAATTAGCGATGCCCTGCGTGGTGCTGCCCTCAAGAAACAACTTGTAGATGAGTCGCACTGTTTCCGCCTGCTCTGGCAATACTTTGAGGTTTCCGTCCTCGCCCTTTTCAAAGCCGAGAAATTGAGAGTAACCTACGCTGACTTTACCGTCAGAAAAGCGTTTCCGCTGACCCCATGTGACGTTCTCGCTGATGGAGCGGCTTTCTTCCTGAGCCAGGGAACTCATGATGGTGAGGAGAAGCTCTCCCTTACCGTCGAAGGTGAAAATATTTTCTTTCTCAAAGTAGCATTCTACGCCCTTTTCCTTGAGCTTTCGGATGGTAACAAGGCTGTCGACTGTATTCCTCGCAAATCGGCTGACCGACTTTGTAACAATGAGGTCGATTTTTCCGTCCAAAGCATCCTGAATCATCTGCTTAAAGCCATTTCTGTGCTTGGTGTTCAGCGCCGAAATGCCCTCGTCGGTGTAGACGTCTATGAATTTCCAATCCTCGCGAGCGGTGATGAGTTTCGTGTAATAGTCAATTTGTGCCTCATAGCTTGTGAATTGTTCGTCGCTACCCGTAGAAACACGAGCATATCCGGCTGTGCGTCGTTTGGCAATGGACGTCGTCGGCATAGCCGTGAATTTGTTTTTTGTCGCCGGTATTGTCGTTACTCTTGGCATTGATTTTTCCTCCTTTGCCGCCGTGTTCTCTCTGCAGCAGCTTGTCTCATCTCCGGCGTCCAGCTTTTCCGCCGCGAGCGATCCGCCCATGTTCGCTCTGTGACGCTGCCATCTTTAAATATGAACAACAGGCGATTATCCTCTGGCACTTCGATTCGGTCAATCTGATCGGCAAAAACAGCAGCGTCGTAATCGCCTATGTCGAGCACCTCGGTGCAAACCGCATGGAGCGTGGTTTCAGGTATCTTTTTTCCATGGCAGAATACTTTGCCCTGTTCCAGATAAGTGGAGCAATTCCAGCCGACCGAGCCGTTGCTTGTATTGCGCTTATAGTTTTTACCGCATAAGGGGCAATAAATTTTCCCCGTGAACTCACTTTTTTGTGGGCGTGGTCTGTCTTTGGCGGCTTCGTGCAATCTCTGCAGGACTACCTGCGCCGCTTTATAAGTGTTATTGTCGATAATGGATGGATGCGTATCTTGCGCGTAGAACATC
>CAYUUY010000099.1:0-1957 GCA_964448035.1 uncultured Candidatus Saccharibacteria bacterium | reverse complement strand
CAACAGGGTCGTCCCCAGTTTTACCAATCACCAGTTGCCCATTGGTCATAACACCAAGAGCTGTAATGGGGTCAGTTCCAGAGCCAAGTAAAACGCCGTGGTCGGTGAGGGTGGAGGCGCCTGTACCGCCGTCTGCCACCACTAAGTCAGTAATACCAGTTATTGAGCCACCAGCAATCGTAGCGTTGTCAATAGTCCCGCCATCAATATCAGGATTATTAATATCACTATCATTAAAAACTTCTCTTCCATTCTTTTGAACAGTCATCTTACACTCCTTGTAGCCATCAGGCTAAAGTCATTACGCTAGCGTACCACCTGCTACAACTGCTCTATATTGTGCAGTTATTGTAGCAGCACATGCAGTCCCGGCTGCTCCGCCAGCGATAGTTAAAGTCAATTTAGTTCCCACATTCACTCTTACACAACCAGTCCAAGAAAGTTCTGCTTCAGAAGTGAGGTTAGCTTTCACTCCATCAGTAGAATTGAATATAGTCTGTGCTGTAACGTCATCAGTCTGTATGGTGATATAAGTAAGTGCACCACCAGAAATATCAACAGCCGGCATCTTAAGTGATAAAGATTCAAGAATAACAGGCTGAGTTGTTCCAGTCAATAGGTCATAAGTCGATGCTGCCTGATTTAAGTCTTCTGTTGTAGTTGCAATCTGAACAACACCCACGCCAGTTGCCAATTTATTAATAATTGCATCAAGATCGGTGTGCGCAAGGTCAAGAGAAGCCTTAACACTGTCGTCCTGAGCCGCCCCTCCATCTCCGGAAAACGTACCAACTTTGTCGGAAATCGCGTCAAGAGCGTCGGTAGTGTTATCGTAAGTAAACGACCCGTCCTTATGAAGGGTGTCTGCAAGAGTGTTTGCTGTTGGCGCACCTGTCACCCCTATTGTGCTGATGTTTTTAGTTGTATCGTACAACGAAGTTGAAGCCGGAAGTCTTGTTCCGAGTGCGGTTCCCCCAGTCGCCAAGAAAGAAGCCAGCGAACCATCAACTGGAGCGACTCCAAGGCTTACATCATAAATCTTCTCAGTATCCGTTATGATCGTATCAAGGTCAGTATGAGCAAGATCAAGAGAAGCTTTAACTGAATCATCCTGTGCCGCCCCACTATCTCCAGAGAAACCACCAACTTTATCAGAAATAGCTTCAAACGAGTCAGTAGAATTATCAAAGTCAGAAGTGTCACCGCCAGATTCTTTAGTCATCAGAATGGAAAGAATTGAGTTATCTAAAACCTTTGTCGGGCTTGTTGCCCCGCCGTCAGCAACACCATAAAGATACTGTGTATTGTAGGTTAAGTCCTCTGCCTCAACAACTATATTATTCCAGATCATCGCTGGAACATACGCAGTATCTCCATGAAGCGTACAAGTAATTCCGCTCAGCGACATTCGGTACATATCTCCGACTTGCCATTGAGCAGTTTTAAACTCGTAGTCCATGTAGACAATTCCGTCAGCCTTAGAAAAGGTAACAACAGGATCAGAAATAACAGAATAAGCTGAGCCGTTTCTGGATCTTTCCATCGTTTGCGTAATAGCTGTTATGTCTATATCTGCCGACGCGATCGCTCCAGAATCAATATCCATCAAGGAGACTTGGAAACGAATCAAATCTGTCTCTTCCACCGTACCACTCGCAGACTGCTGAACTCTAAGCTGTGTTGCCGCGCCACCAAGAGCAACCTGAATCCACTCAAGCCTCTCAATCATCGAACCATCAGCATTTGCTACTACATTCGTACTAGCAAAGACATTATCACTATCATCTCTGCCAATCGCAACAAGTGACTCATGCAACACCACAATCTCATCGCTTGCTTCAACATTCGCCCCAAAGGCGTCAACAGTGAAAGTCCCCGTTGTCGAGACATAGTCAGTGATTTTTCGTACCTGAATTTCCGGAGCATTTCCAACTGAGTTTGCATTCTTCAGAATCTG
>CAYUUY010000098.1:0-1966 GCA_964448035.1 uncultured Candidatus Saccharibacteria bacterium | reverse complement strand
GTCTATATCTTGGTTTTATGTTTTTCTCCTTTCATGATTTGAATTAATAGATTACGTGTCAGATTTTCTGTAAAATAGCCACGGGTCCTTTCTGTCAATAATAGCCTAAGTATTCTCCATATTCAAATAGATCCTGCCAAATTCCCAATCCTCACTAAACTCCATCAACACAGCCGAGACAAGCCGCAGGCATGCCTCTTCATTGGGGAAGACCCTTACCACCCTGGTACGCCGTTTGATCTCTTGGCTGAGCCGCTCAAGTATGTTGGATGTTCGCAATCTTTTCTGATGACTACGTGGAAAAGCAAACACAGAAAATCCTTCCGGAAGGTTAACCTCCATCCAATCTGCCAGCTTAGGCGCAATCTTGGCATATTTTTCGACTGACTCTCTGAGATCGCTTTCAGCCGTGGCTCTATCCTGAGCATCAAAAATCTTACGGATGTCTTCAGCCACTTCTGTTCGCAGGCTCATCTTAGGCACATAAGATTGGGCATTCTGTTGCAGGTGAAACTGGCATCTCTGCCAGGGAACACCGCTGAAGACAGCCTTGCGTGCTGTCTCCATGCCTGCGTGATCATCACTGATGATTAATTGGACGCCTTCCAATCCACGTTTGACCAATCCTTCCAGAAATGTGCGCCAATGCGCTTCTGCTTCACTGAGAGATACTGAGATGCCCAAAATGGCTCTTTTTCCATCTTTTTTCACACCACTGGCCATCAAAATGGCTGCGTCCCTGACATTACCCGCCTGTCTCACCTTCTCATAGCGTGCATCCAGATATAGATACACAACCTCTCCCAAGGGTCTGTTACGCCAGGCTTCCAGTTCTTCATCCAAAGTTTGTGTGGCTCTGCTAACCTGGCTGGCACTGATCTGGGTGCCGCACATTTGCTCAGTGATGGCGGCTACTTTGCGCGTGGACACTCCCTGTACATACATCTCTGCCAGTGCCATCAACAAAGCCCGTTCACTGCGAATGCCTTTTTCCAGCGCGTTGGGGTAGAACCCGCCTTCTCGTACCTGTGGAACCTCAAAGGTCACTTCACCCACCCTGGTCTTGACCGTTTTTGGCTTGTAGCCATTGGCGTGTCCCTGTCTGTACTCATTGCGCTCGTAGGGTCTGGCTTGCAGATAGTTCTCCCTCTCAATCCGCATGGCTTCATTCACCACTACTCTGATCAACTCGGGCAATCCCTCCAACCCTTGTTCGGTAAGTTGTTCCAGATATTCTCTTGGCATGCGAAATGTGTCTTCAGTTGTTGTAAAATCAGTTGTGTAGATCATGGTCCTTTCCTTTCTTGGTTCGCAAAACTGTTGAAAGGATACCGTGATCTACTCTTTTTGTTAATTTACAGAAAATTCGTTACACTGACCCTGATCCTTGGGCTTTTGGCACAGGTTCCATGCTATAATTTTTATTCTTTGAAAGAGTAGATTAATGTTTAAATGAATCAATTGACCAGTTTAAAACCAATCAATTACCTCATGATCGGTCATGTTACCGCTGACATTCAGAGGGACAAATCCATCAAGTTAGGCGGAACTGCGAGTTTTTCTGGTCTCACCGCTCATCAACTGGGTCATCAAGTTGGTGACGTTACCAGCTGCGGGAAAGATTTGGATTTAACTGCCTTGGATGCGCTTCAAATCCTCAATCAAAACCAAACCGTTTCCACCAGTTTTGAAAACATCTCAACGCCTGAAGGACGGATTCAATTCTGCTATAGCCAGGCACCTCTGTTAACTTCTTCGGACATTCCAAGTCTTTGGAGGCAAGCTCCGATTGTGCACCTGGGACCAATTATCTCGGAAATTTCAGCAGACTTGTTTGATTTTTTTCCGGACAGCCTGATTTGCCTGACTCCCCAGGGGATGCTGCGTTCAATCGATCAGGGCAGAAAAGTGAGATTTTCTGACTGGTTGGAAAAAGAAACCCTGCTACCCAAAGCGCACGCGGTGG
>CAYUUY010000097.1:0-1971 GCA_964448035.1 uncultured Candidatus Saccharibacteria bacterium | reverse complement strand
AGTCGGCGGGCTTGTACGAAGTTGGCAAGAAATAGGAACGTTAACTTCAAAATGCTCCGCCGTCGCAGACTGTCAGAGACCGAGCGATCGATCATCGCCCAGGACCGCCGGAACGGCGTCTCCGCAGCGTCGTTGGCCGCGCACTACGATGTCAGCCTGAAGACGATCTACAACGTGGTGAACCACTGGGGTGAGCGTCAGACGGCGAATGGCAGCCGTTCGCGGGTTGTGGGGATCCGGGTCTCGGACGACGACCTGCGCCGGTTCGACGCGGCGCTGTCGCGGCGCGGGATTGCGCACCGCTCGGATGCCATGCGCCGCCTGATGCTGGCGGCCGAAGGTGTCTTCCTGCCCGACGACGAGATGTGTGACGAGTTGCGCAACCTCGGCGCCGCGCTCAACCGGGTCGGCAACAATGTGAACCAGATCGCGCGACGTCTGAACGAGGCCAAGGTGCGGGGCGAGAGACTGTCCTACCCGGCCTCAAGTCACCGTGACGTCCGCGCCCTTGCGGGTCTGGTCTTCGATCTGGCCGACCAGGTCCAGGAGATGTCGCGTGCGCGGCGCAGCGTGCTGGACCTTGAGATCAGCTCTGCCCTGGCGGGCCTCGCCGAGAGGAATGAGAATGGCGCGGAGTGACCGGGTCCGTGGCATCGACCCGGCGCTATTTGACCGCGGCTGGAGCCGAGTTTCGGGATCCTGGCAGGGGCTTTCCAAGGGCGCGCAGATGGTTCGGGCCGCGCGCGGCTATTCGCCAGCGATCTTCAAGGCTATCTCGAAAGGGGGCTGCCACACCGGGGTGCAGTTACGGGCGCAGCTCACATATCTCACGACGAAGTCGACCCATATCCTCGACAGCCGCGGCACCCATGACGGGAAGAAGCAACTCTCGGAAGCCGAGATCAACCGAGTGGCGCGGCGGTTCGAGAACCAGTGGAACGAGCGCTACAGCCCCAAGCTTGGCCATACGTCGCATCTGCTGATGGCATTCCCGATTGGGACCAGGGGTGAAGAGGTGCGCGATATCACCCAGGCGGTCTGCGAGAAGTTCTTTCAAGGTGAGGGGTCGCAATTCGACTATATTGCTGCAATACACCAAGATCGCGCGCATCCACATGCGCATATCGTTCTGAACCGCCGCAGCAAGGATGGCGAAATGTTCTTTCTCGGGAAGGATCATCACTTCAACTACGACGCCTTTCGCGAGGCGATGGTCGAAGCGGCTAGAGGACATGGGATCCGCCTTGAGGCGACGCGTCGTCTGGATCGCGGCGTCACGACCTACCGCGCCGAGATCGATGAAATCTACAAGGCCCGCGACGAAGGCCGTCCCCCTGTCGAGCGCCAGAGAACCGGCGCTGACCTGGCGGCCGCTCTGGAAACCGTCCGACAGAATGCCCTGATCTACCGCGGGCTCGCGGCGGAAGCGTCACGTTCGAATTTCGAAGACGTGGCCGAGGCGCTCGAGAGGGCCAGCACCATCCTTGCCAGTGGCGGTCAGATTCAATCTGACGGAGCCATCTACATGTCCCAAGACGAAGCAGCGTTCGACACGCTGATCACCGAGTTTTCTCAGAACATTCGCCAGATCGAGGCGGCGATCGACAGGGCGCCGGCGGCCGAGAGGCCGGTGATCGAGCGCAAGCTGACCGACGTTCTGGCCTCGGTCGCGCATTTGAACCCGCTCGGGGATCGCTCCGCCGCCCTGGTCGATGCCCCATCCCGGGACGGCATCTATGCAAGGCCAAACTTAAGTGAAGAACACCTCGCGCGTCTTGACGATGGAGAGGTGGCACCAAAGCTGGCCGAGGCGTTGCAAGGCACGGGCATCGATGCCGAGGCTGTGGCCGCGCGCCTGCGGGAGGGGGCAGGCAATGCCGCATTGGAGCGCCAGTGGCTGGCACAGGATCTGCAGGGGATTGCCAAAGCAAGCGACCTCGATCTGGAGAAATCTGCGGACCGGGAAGAAGC
>CAYUUY010000096.1:0-1999 GCA_964448035.1 uncultured Candidatus Saccharibacteria bacterium | reverse complement strand
TCGAGCGCGAGCGAGAACTATTAACGTTTTTTAGTTTTCGTTGTAAACTCCTCGAGCATTAAGCAATTTCGCCATAGCGATCTTAATTTTGGCAAAGGAAACAATCCCAACAGTTTGTTATCCTGAGCAATACGCAGTATTTAGCACTAATACGCGAATATTATTTTGATTTAAATAAAAACCCGGTAGCTGGCAAAGAGAAAAGTGCTCTCTTGGCAAACTCCGGGCTAAGGAGCAATAATACAGGAAAAAAATAAGTAGTAAGCTTATTACAAATCACCTCTTTTTATTATTAAGTTGATTAGCATAACGATTTTCGAGCGTTAAGAAAGTAAATGGGACAACTACTACCAATAACACACTAACAATAGTTAGACCTGCAATACCAAAAGACAAAAACGCCAAAGGAACATTTATCGCAGCAATTGCAAAAATAACTGTTACGAACCCCGAATTGCCATAATAGCACTCCTTACTTATTACCCAAACAGAAATTCCAAAAATCAGAACAAACGCCAATGTCATCATTAGCTTCAACCTCCCCTGAATTCAAGTTGTTAACTTAATCCAAGTCGTCTTCAAGCTCATCAATTATTTGTTCAAACGATTTACGATCTAATTTTGGCTTGGTTAAATTGCGTATCCAAATAGCGCAAAACGACAGAGCCAAAATTATTATCACAAAGCTAGTAATAAACGCATCTTCCCACCATGGCATTTGCACTTTTTTCCTTTCCATTCCGAATCACCCTTTCTCGTCTCAGTCGCTGAATCAATGAAATACTAGCCACATCAAGCCGAGGAAAAAACCAGAATCAAAACCGCAATAACGCCCAAAACAATTAGGATTTTAATTGTCATTTTGCACTTCTTCAACGCCTGTTTTGATTTTGAGCGCTGTTTTGCAGCAAGGTGTAACAACAACCAAAAAACAAGCGATAATCACAGATATCCAAACGATAGCGCCACACAGACTAAGGCAGCCAAACGCATATTGCTGGGCCGTAAAATAAGTTCCAATCCCAGCCAAAACAACCAACAAAACGATTACTGCAATTACAAGCAGATAGAACCTTTGCTTTTTGGCTGCTGAAACCATCATTTCGCGATAATCTGGCACATCCATCAAAATCCCTCCCTGAATTGTAGTGTGCGCTTGAGTTTTTGACGCATAAATTATACGTCAATTTAGCTCAAAGACTTGAGCTTAGCATATATAATTTGTTTAAAAAAGTCAATAGAAATGATAGCGAGTAATGTGTAATGAAAAATTACTGTTCGAGAAAAAGTAAAAAATTATTGTTCGAGCGCGAGCGAGAACTATTAACGTTTTTTAGTTTTCGTTGTAAACTCCTCGAACATTAAGCAATTTTGTCATTGCGATCCTGCCTTTGGCAGAGAAAGCAATCTTAACAGTTTGTCATCCTGAATGAAATGAAGGATCTAGCGAAGCGAAATATCCGAATCCTAAAGGATTCTAGATCCCTCGACTAGCTCGGGATGACAGTTCAAAAAATTGCAACGTCACCCTGCATTTGGCAAGGCCCGAACAGTAAAAATTCAAAATGATAATTTAAAATTTAAAGCTTTGAATTATTAATTATGTGAGATCTGAGATATTACATTTAAGATAAGAAAAAGGCTCAGGCGTGCGTTATATATTAAGAGAAATGAGGGAAGGGACATCAGCCGTGGGAGCTGACTTTCTCTTAATTTTCACGCAAACCTGAGCCAAATTGCTTGGTCCGGGGCAGGCTGAGCAAACAGCAAGATTTCACGCTTTGTGCCAGCCCTGGCTTAGAGCGCGTGCTCGGGGGTCTTGCTGTTTTCGCCCGAGGATCCCCGGACCAAAAATGTGCTAGTGGGCACCAAGCGTGGCTGTGAAGATGATTCGAGACTGACGTTGTCGCTGAAAGGCGCTATATCTGTCTCGCCAGATTGGGCATTTCGTTCCGTCTGAGAACCCAAACTTTTCTTGTGCCACCTCGTCCTCGCAATC
>CAYUUY010000095.1:0-2006 GCA_964448035.1 uncultured Candidatus Saccharibacteria bacterium | reverse complement strand
ATAAAAGAGCTATCGCAATAGAAAATACTACATTATAAATTTGATGACTTTCAAGAACCAACAGAAAATATTTCATTAACTAATGGTGTAATTAATTGGTCTCTTAGTAATTTAACAGGATAGGTATCACGATCAACTTTAATAGATAATTATAAATATAGAATTACTTCTACTACTGGGGGGGCATTTAGAATGAATTTTCCCGATGGTATTTTAATAGATGGTAAAACTTATAATTTATCTTATAATTATTCTATTATGGATGGTGGTCCAGATTTTGGAATGACCGATTGGTGTGATACTACATTATTTAACACTGTAACCAAATAGGGATTTCATTCAGCATAGGGTATGAGATAGGATTATACATCTGTGTATAAATTTATGGATTTTAATATTTCTTAGAATACAATAGTAGATATATGGAATGTTCAATTAGAGCAAAAGGATCATTATACACCATATACCAGTAGTTCAAGATAGGGTATAATATTAGATTAGTCTGGGTATGAAAATAATTAGGAATTATATCTATCTTCTACTCCACAATGGGATTCTGAATCTTAGTTGGGTGAAGGATCGTATAAATATGTAAAATAGAATTAGCAATATATTACATTACCACATTCTACTATTAATATGCCAACTTTATCTAATTGTACCATTTCATTCTGGAGGAAAAAAACCGAATCTAGTGGGTGGTTATTATTAAGAGGGCAAACTACTGCTTATTATATAATGGCTACAGCTTCGGGGACAGGAAATTTTTATCATGCTAATGCTGGTTCATCTTGGAGCATATATGTAGATGGTGTAGCACGTAGTAATCCAATAGATGATACAGACTGGCATCATTATGTTATGCGTAATGTTGATCTAACTACTTGGACTTAGTTAATATTAAATAATTATTCAACTGATTGGAATTATCATGGATATATAGATGATTTACGTATATATAATACTGTATTAAGTGAAGATGATATAAAAGAATTATATTTAACTAGATCCAATTTAGATGAAATTGGTAATTTAAAATCGCCCGAATTTTTAGAAACTAAACATGAATCATTAATATTAGATTATACAGTATGGGAAGATGGTCAAACTGGTTCTATAACACCATTTTCTGTTAACGGAACAACAACAGAAAATTCAAGATAGTTAGGATTAGATCCGTGGGGTAAAGAAACAGTTATATGGATAGCTACTCCAGATTAGACCAGTGGTGCTGATGGTGGATGGAATTCTAGTTCATTTTAGATAGATAATACTAAATTATATAGATTTTCTACTTGGATATGGCGTAATAAAAATGGTAATGGTACTACTTATTTGGGGTGTCATGGGTATGGTTCTGTTGCTGGTGTATTAAATAGAAGCACAGGATAGAATAATACTAATCCATATTTTTATTAGACTAGTGCTGCCCCTATTTAGGGTCAATGGGAATTATGGGTAGGTCATATTTGGCCATAGGGATCTGGAACTGGAAGTAATCATTCTGATTCTGGTAGGTATACAATTGATGGTAGGATTGGTAATATTTCAGTAGATTATGTATGGCGAGCGGAAAGTACATCTGCTAATCATAGATCATATTTATATTATTGCACAGATATTACAGTAAGACAACATTGGGTATATCCAAGAGTAGATATTTGTGATGGAACTGAACCATCAATAAATGAATTAATATCTGGATTTGATTCTAATCATATAGAATATATAAGAGATAAAGGTGGAACATCTAATTTATAGTTAAATGTAGAAAAAAATTCTGTTTATTTAGGCGAAGCATCAGAAGTTAATATTTCTAATGGGTTAATATAGTGGTATCCATTGAATGGAGATTAGGAAGATTATACTCCTAATAGAAATAATGGAACTGTGTATGGTGCTACTATTGCAACTGGTATAGATGGTAAATTATAGTATGATTTTGATGGAACTGATGATTATATAGATTGTGGAACTATAGATTTTAGCGGGATGACGAGTATATC
>CAYUUY010000094.1:0-2090 GCA_964448035.1 uncultured Candidatus Saccharibacteria bacterium | reverse complement strand
ACTACCACCAAAAAACAAAAATGCAAAATTAAGATTCAAAGGTAGGCGGAACAGTATAGTATCCTAAAAGTCGGCAAATTGCTACACTATTGATTGACGCCGAGCAATGCCAGGAACAGACGGTCTCTTGCCACGGATTCCGTGGTCCATCTCCGCATCCCCGCTTCGGTTTTGACTGATGTGGTCTCGATGCAGTCAAACCAGTCGAATATCTGTGCCATTGACCTCTGTTCCAGCCAGCTTTTCAGGTTTTTCTCCAGATCCATCTGCTTTTGCGTCAAGCCTTCCCGTGGCAAGCAGAGCTGCTCCTTTACTGCCTTTATTTTTCTGGCGATGAAACAGCGGTAACAGAGTGCAACGAACTGCACGAACATTCTTCCCCGCAGGGAATCGGGATACCATATTCTTGGCCTGCGTCCATCTACGCTTCCCTTTTCATCCTGGAACAACTCTTCTATTTTCTCACGTAGTCGGTAGTTTTCAAGAGCTTCAAAAACCTCCAGCGGACTATTGCTGACCAGAACAAAATATCCAAAATATTCTCTGGCTTTCGCACAGTTTTTCTCGTTGAAGGTCACATGGAGTTTGCCTCCTCTGCCCATTTTGGAGCACACAAAATAGGTCTCGATCCGCTTTCTAGCAGCTTCCGTGAATTCAGTCACTCCATCCTCAAGTTGCTTCTTCAGTTCCATGAGCTTCTGTCTGAAACTTGCCTCGTGCTTGCCAAACAGATCACTAGATTTGAAAGCATACAGATACAAGCGGCGCGTGAATGTTTCCGTATCTCCTGCCGCAGCAGCACCGCGGGCACGCTGACGCATGTAGCTGAACTCATGCATGACTGACATGGTGGCTCCAGCTACGTTGTAGTCAAAGGGACAGACTGCTCCCATTGATTCGAGCTCTTTGCGCAGCGCATCTACAGCTCTCCTTGCCGAGGTCTGATCCGTGTCTATCAGCGTCAGAAACTTCATGTTACGGCGGCACATTTCACGGATGTTGCTCTCGCTGTAATAGCCAGTGTCTGTGGTCACCAGTGGTTTTTCCAGGCTGAAGCATTTGAGCTGCTCAATAGCATTTTCAAGGGCAATGACATCAGGAACATTGCCAGGCTGCTTTGCAAAAGCAATGGGTTCCTGATCCTTTACCGAGTAAAGCGTCAGCAGCTTGATGGTATCCAGTCCGTCCCTCTCCTTGTTGAACCCTCTTCGCGCCTCCTTCTGGTTCAGTGAATAAGTGGAAATGGTAGTTGAGTCATACGCTATAACTGGCTTAGTCGACAGACGCTGGGCTCTCGCCATAAAATAGCGTTGGATACCATCCTCGTCATGGCCCAGCGACTTGAATAGTTCGCCATAAACGTCTTCGCTGATACCATGCTGATAAGGAAGGTCATGCATAATCTGCCAGGATTCAAGTCTTGGCAGCGTGTTTCCATCGGTGCCAAGCCAATAGCGGGCTATGGAGAGTATTTTGTTGGCATCTCCAATGCTGAAACAGCTTCGCACATCACGGTCTATCATTGAAGTGCGACCAGCCCACTCGAGAATGTCGGTCAGTCCGACATGCCGGCGCAGAGCATAGTGTTCCTGGCGCATCAGTCCAGCTGCTTTTCTTGGCCGGGTTGCAACCATTTCCGTGCTCCCGGGAAGTATTTTCCCGAGCAATTTGCTTGATGTGGTCACAGTCTTTCCTTTCTGCTGGTCGTATTGGGTTGTGCGTTCATACACATAAGTGATCCCACTTTTACGCGTAATGCGTGACTGGCTGACATGGACTTTTCCGGAAAACGGTCTTGGCATCGCTATCTCCTGGCTTTTAAGTGTAGTAACTATAATTTAATTACTACACGAAATATTGCAAGAAAAAAGCCCGAATTTTCCCAGAAAAATTCGAGCAAAAGTCATGATTCAGATGTTTCGTGTGGTCATTAGCCGATTTTTAGGATAGTATATGCTTGTTATTTTATTTTTCAACCATTTTTTTGACCCTGGCAAATATTGAGACTGGAAAATGGTAAAGCGTCAGCGACGCTGTGCGTGGTGCGTGGTGCGCTGGGAACGGGGTCATCCCATAGTCCTCTTGTCCCC
>CAYUUY010000093.1:0-2204 GCA_964448035.1 uncultured Candidatus Saccharibacteria bacterium | reverse complement strand
CAGGCCGGCTTCGTCCAGCGTGGGCACGGATGGCAGCAATGCAGAGCGGCGCTGGCTGGTGACAGCCAGCGGCTTGAGCTTATTGGCCTCCAGCAACGAGAGCGCCGACGTCACTGTAGGGAAGTTGATATCCACCTCGCCACCAGCGGTGGCGACCGAGCTGGCCACCGCGCCTTTGAAGGGCACATGCAGGAAATCCACTTTCGCATCCCGCATGAACATGGATGCCACCAAGTGGGAGGCCGCTCCTACGCCTTCGCTGGCATAAGAGAGGCCACCTGGCTTGGACTTGGCCAGTTCGATGAGTTCCTGCACATTCGATACCGGCAGATTGGGGCGGGCCACCAATACCTGCGGTGCCCCCGCCACCATGGCAATCGGGGTGAAGTCCTTGCGGACGTTATATGGCGTGCTGCTGTTCAACAGCGAATAAGTGAACGTGCCGATGGGCAGCATCAGAATCCGATAGCCGTCCGGCTTGCTTCTGGCCACCAGGTCTGCACCGATGGAACCCCCGGCGCCGGCACGATTTTCCCGAATCCAACCGGCGCGCCGATTCTACACGTCCATCTCGCCTGCGGCCGAGGAGAGAAAACCATCACCGGCTGCATCCGCACGGGAGTTAAAACCTGGCACGTTCTCGAAGTCATATTGACCGAACTGCTCGATTCTTCCGCCCGTCGATCGCCGGACACGGCCTCCGGCTTCGATCTGCTCGTACCCTGACCGCCAGCCCCCCGCCCGTGGCCTTGCGCGGACCTCTTTGGAACCGATGCAATGCGGGAGAAGCCCTCGCTCTCAGCTCCTCGCAGCCATTCAGCTTGGCAACCGCCTGCTCAGCAAATCAGCCCAGTCATAATCCATCATTCTTGCGAAACTTGGCCTGAATTCGCTCCCACTGCTTGTCTTTCACCATCACAAAAGCGCAGGTGCCCCCGCTCAGTTCCTCCCACAACTCACCGACGAGGCGATCGGGCTCTGCCGCTTTCCAGCGATCCGCCCCCTTGTATTCCACGACCAGAATGCGCCCGTCTTTCAATTGGCACACAAAGTCCGGGTAGAATCTGCCCGTCGCGGTTTGCAGAAAGAACGAAGCCCCGTTTTTCCGGACCAGATTCCGCACCCAGAACTCAATTTCCGGCTGCCGGTCGATCCAGCAGGCGCATTCATACTCTTCCTTGGAGTCAAAACACCCGATGCGGGGATAGTAATGGTGCTCCATGACATAATCGCCATATTCGCCCCGGTCGTCCCGTGTGGGGGCATAGGCATCCGGATGAAACTCGAACTGGTATTCTGAACCCACCCGCACCCGGTTCTCTTTTCCTTCCGTGAACAGGAATTGTTCGCAGGCGGTTTGGATGGCCTCGGCCCGCAATTCGCCAATCCGGGCCTCCAGCAGATTCCTCAGCAGGAATTTCTGCCGATTGGCCAACGCCAGATCGATGTTTTCATGCGCCAACAGACTCGACAGCCATCCCGCCACAAAAGCGCGTTTGCTCTCGTGCGTGATATATGGATCATCCAACTGCCGACACAGCCACGCCGCCAGCTTGGCCTCGGTCCAATGCTCCGGGCGATACGACAATCCCAAATCGAGTGTCAAATCACGGGAAAAACGGGTCTTCACCCGCCCCTGCACTTCATCAACGTCGATCAGCCCGCTTTCCAGCATTTGGATGCTCAACTGCAAGGCCTTCAACTGCTCACCGGTCACGGATGACAGGTACAGGGGAAGTTCCCACGGATAGTCAATCGCTTCCGGCTCATCGAAAAGCCGCAGCTCTCCGTCCACCACCACTTCCATCTGCGGGACAAAAAAGGCCTTTCCCCGCTCGGAAGGCGTCTGGAAAAGCACCACGGCCGTTGTACGGCTGGCCTCCCCCGCCTTCCGAATCGCCTCCCGCGTGTCCTCCATCACCGCCACCGCCTGAACCTCCTCGGCTTCCTCCGGACTCATCGGGGCGGTGATCGTCAGCGTCTTTTTCTTTTGATTCCACTGCAGCTTCTTGCGGACATCGGCGGGCATATTCGCGAGGTTCAGCTCCTCCGCCAGTTTCACTTCCACCGGGGTGATTTGAATCCGCCCGGCCCCGCGCTTGAAATCCAGCTTGGCCTGCTCCGGCATTTTCGCCGCCACAAAATCAGCCGCTTCCTGGCGGTTGAATCCGGACGTCTGGACCAGGCAATCCCGCAAGGCTTCC
>CAYUUY010000092.1:0-2256 GCA_964448035.1 uncultured Candidatus Saccharibacteria bacterium | reverse complement strand
GAAAGAATTGGGAATTAAAAAAAACGATGATAGCTTAGTTTTAGTAGGTTGTAGTGCGGATCAAGACGTGATTAATGATCCCAATGAAAATGAGAATCCTGCAGTTATTTTAGCAGATGATGTACCCAATAGAAAAATCATCTACCAAGTGACCATGAGCATCAATGTCACTGATCTTGAAGAAGCTATTGATGACTTATCTTCACGGCTTCAATCAGATGAATGGTTTGATCAAGAAACGATTACAGAATCTCAAGCTTACTATGTCATACGAATTAAGACAGATCGTTTAGATAGTTTTATCAACGGTATCAAAGATGATTATGCCATCAATCGTTATGAGAAAACTGGTACTGATATCTCCTTGCAATATCAAGACAAAGCAAACAGAATATTAGCAATTGAAGCACAAATCGATCGCTTAAATGATTTGTACGCAACAGCTTCTTTATCTGATATGATTGTGATCAACCAACAATTATCAACACTTGAAGTTGAACTTCAGCGATTAAATGGTGAAATCTTAGTATTTGATAGTTTAGTGGACTATAGCGAAGTGCACTTAACAGTTTATGGAAGCCTTATTGTTACGGAGTCTCCATTTTTTAATCGACTAGGACAAGCATTTTTAACTGGCTTATTCGCATTTATTGGCTTTTTAGATGGACTTGTTATCGTTATAGCAACCGTCTTACCATTTGCCATCGTCTTTGGTGGTGGCGGTTTAGGTGTTGTTTATCTAGTGAAACGACATAATAAGAAGCTTGACTTAAAAAAACAACTCAAAGATAATGAATCAAAATAGGGGATTTCCCCTATTTTTTTATACTTAATTACTTTGAATATCGAATCATATTGTGGTATCATATGAAAAGAAGTCATACACTATGTGACTAAAAAAGTGAGGAATACATGATGTTGATTGAACCATCCATACGCTCAAATATATTTTTAAACGCACATCCACTTGGATGTCAGAAAACCATTGAAAACTTAATTAATGAAGTTAAAGAGAAAAAACCATTTGAAGGACCTAAGAAAGTGTTAATTATTGGAGGATCCTCCGGTTATGGTTTAGCATCTCGCATAGCATTAGCATATGGTGCACAAGCGGATACGCTTAATATATCTTTTGAAACACCACCTAAAGGAAAAAGAACTGGAACAGCAGGTTGGTGGAATAATATCTATTTCCAAGAGTTTGCAAAAGAGACAAACCATATCCACAAAGACTTTGTGGGTGATGCATTTTCAAAAGAGATGATGAAACAAGTCATCGCATACATTAAAACAACATTTGGCAAACTTGACTTGGTCATTTATTCACTCGCTGCTGGAGCTCGTTTTAATGAAGAGAAAAATGAACTCATCAAATCAAGTATCAAAGCTATCGGTGCTCCTGCCATCGGTAAAACGATTGATGTTGCTGAAAAGACAGTAAAGGATCTTGAAATTGGTATTGCTACTGAAGAAGAAGTTAAAGATACCGTTTATGTGATGGGTGGATCCGCATGGAAGATGTGGATCGATGCACTCGATCAAGCAAATGTCTTAAATCACCATTGTAAAACCATCTCATACACCTACATTGGTGGGCCAACAACTGATAAGATTTATCGTGGTGGTACATTAGGTAAAGCAAAAGAAGATTTAGAACTCAGTGCTAAAATCATGAATGACATGTTACAAGAAAAATATCAAGGTGAAGCACTGATCTCTTCATCAAAAGCAGTTGTTACTAAAGCAAGTGTCTTTATCCCACAAATGCCCGTTTATGTCTCATGTTTATTTGATGTTATGAAACGACATGGTGTCCACGAATCAATCTTATCTCATACCTATCGCTTATATCAAGATATGGTATATGGTGATCAAAGAATTGTTGATGATCTGAAAAGAATACGTTTAGATCATCTTGAAATGGATCCTGAAATTCAAAAAGAAACCATTGATATGATGTTAACCATCAAGGATGAAGATTTATTTAAACTTGATGGAACCAAGATGTTCTTAGAAGAGTTTAATCAGATTCACGGATTTGGACATGAATCAATCGATTATGAGGCTGATGTCAACTTAGAACAATTAGGAGAATTACAACCAGAATAGGGTGCTTAGCATCCTATTTTTATATAAAAAATCGCCTAGTGAAGGCGATATGTTCTAATAGGTGTATAGGTTAATTGTCCATCAGTCTGATGACTTAAATATAAGTGAACCTGATCAACAAGGAGTGAATAAGACGGTATCTGGATG
>CAYUUY010000091.1:0-2257 GCA_964448035.1 uncultured Candidatus Saccharibacteria bacterium | reverse complement strand
AAAGATTTATATCTTGGTCGGTTGTATTATAAAGCTCTATCCACTCATCACTCGAACTTGATGTAACAGACCCATCGTCATTATTAATATCGCTTCCTGCCCACATAATTTCGCTAATAATTATTGCAGGTAATTGATTTTGTTCTGATTGAATAATATTTTTAGCTTTTATTTTTTGAGGATACAAAAAGAAACTTAAAAAAACAATTAATAATAAAAACTTTATTTTTTGCATCCCCTTTTAAATTTTATTCCCACCTTAAAGCTTCAATTGGATTTTTACGCGCTGCATACAAAGCTGGCAAAAGACCAAAAATAATCCCCACTCCGAAAGAAACGCCAACAGCCAAAATTATTGAATTTAAAGTAATTTCAGGTTTTAAAACACTAAATTTTGCAACCAATAAAGCGCTGATTGTAGAAATTATTAGTCCTATTATAGCGCCGACAACAGATATCACAATTGATTCAATTAAAAACTGCGTTGAGATATCGGTTTTGGTTGCGCCGACAGCTTTTCTAAGCCCGATTTCATGAGTTCTTTCAGAAACAGAAACAAGCATAATATTCATAATCCCAATGCCGCCAACAACAAGCGAGATTGCAGCAATCGCTGTAATTAAAGCTGTCATCATTTGTAAAATAATATCCATAAAATTCAACATATCGTCTTGAGTCATTACGGAAAAATCTTCTGTTCCACCGTGATTTTTCAAAATTTGTTCTTCAATTTTTGTTTTAATATTTAAAATATCGTCAGCATTTTCCGCTTGCGCAATAATTCGAGAAATAGAATAAGTGCCAATAATTCTATTAGCTGTTTCAAGAGGAATAGCACAAATATTTGACATTTCATTTTCTCCAAAAATACTTGAGGTATTCGAAGCTTTAATGGTTCCAATAATTACCATCTCATTTTGTCCAACATGTATTTTTTGACCAATAGCTTCTTTTGGAGATTCAAATAAAGATTCAGCAACAGCAGCTCCTAAAACCACAACATTTTTGTCTGAGTCTGATTCTTGTATAAATCTTCCTTGCTCTAAATCATAACCTGTCATAATTGTTTGCGCACTTGGATTTAAACCAACTGCCATTGCGCTATCAAGTGTTTTTTCTTGATATTTAATTATTCCTGGAACAAGCGACATTGGGCTAGCGTCATTAACTCCTTCAATTTTTTTAATTGATTCAAAATCTTTTTTTGTCAATATGTTGCCGCTCATTAAATTAGCAGGGTTTGAATTAAAACTTGAAGAGCTCCCAGTAGTATCCATTTTGCCTGGAACAATAAATAATAAGTTTGAACCTAAATCTGTAATTTGTCTAGAAATATCTTTTTTTACACCTTCGCCAATTGAAATTAAACTAACAACAGAAGAAATGCCAATAATCATTCCGAGCATTGTTAAAAAAGATCTAAGTTTATTAGCCCAAATTGCTGTAAGTGAAATTCTTATTGCTTCTGTAAATTTATTCATTTTTTTATTTTTCCGTCTTGTAAATTAATTATTCTTTTTGCTTGTTTTGCAACATTTAAATCATGGGTTACAATAATAATTGTTTTGCCTTGTTCATTAAGCTTTTTAAAGATTTTCATAATTTCTTTACCAGATTTAGAATCTAAATTACCTGTTGGTTCATCAGCCAAAATAATTTCTGGGTTGGCAGCTAATGCTCTGGCAATTGCTACCCTTTGTTGCTCACCTCCAGAAAGTTCATTTGGTTTATGATATATTCTTTTGGCAAGACCAACTTCTTTTAACTTTTCTAAAGCAATTTCTTTTCTATTCGGCGTTTTTTGATAAATAAGAGGTAAAATTACATTATTAATCGCTGATGTTCTTGAAAGCAAATTAAATGATTGAAAAACAAAACCGATTTTTAAACTTCTTAATTTAGAAATCTCATTATCTTTTAAATTGTTTACTTCTTGGTTATTTAATAAATAAGTTCCTTTGTCTGGTTTATCCAAAAGACCAATAATGTGCATTAAACTTGATTTTCCGCTTCCAGAAGGTCCAATAATTGAAACAAAATCTCCTTGTTCGATTTCTAAATTAATTCCTTGAACAGCTTGAACTTCGTTTTGTTTTTTGGCATTAAAAATTTTCCAAATATTGTTTAATTTGATAATTTTCATAATTTTAATTATATAATAAATATTTTATTGAGTAAAGATAAAAAAGGTTATATTATCATCATTGCATCGCCAAAAGAATAAAATCGATAATTTTCTTTTTGAGCGAGTTTATAT
>CAYUUY010000090.1:0-2298 GCA_964448035.1 uncultured Candidatus Saccharibacteria bacterium | reverse complement strand
ACGTTGCAATGGAAAACCACAATATAGCTACAATAGAAAAGAAACTTCAAAATATTTTGCATTAAAATGATAAAAGGTAATTCAAATATATATATTTATCCTAAATTTGATAGCTTCCTAGACATAGGTATTAGGATTGGTGGTTTTGGATTGGCTAATTGTTTATTTGTTTACTCCCGAGCTATAATACTCGAAAAAAAATATGGGTATAAATTAATTAATCCTACATGGGAAAGATTGGGAATTGGGCAATATTTAAGAAAGGAAAAAGATAAAAGAAATTATTTTGGATTGTTTAAACCGGATGGAGTAACCGGTTTAAAGAAATATTTTCTCATTCTATTTGGTAAAAAAATTGATTTGAAAAAAGAATTAAAGAAAAAATGCATTTTACCTCAACTTATTGTAGTTGAAGGGTTGTCTGATTATTTTATTCCCTTATTGCCTTACCAGAAATTTTTAAGAAATAGAATTTTAAATATAGCAAAAAGTAAATCGACAATAACTAAGGATAATAATTATATAGGAATACATATAAGATTAGGAGATTATTCTCAGGATAGAAGAACATCTTTGGATTGGTATAAAAAACAAATACTAAGAATTAAAAAAATCACCCAAAATAAAGCAGAATTTTTACTGTTTTCCGATGGTTCGGATATTGAATTACAAAGTATTCTTGAAATTGACGGAGTAAAAAAATGTTTTGCAGGAAATGCACTTGCAGATATATTGACATTAAGCAATTGTTCTTTTATTATTGGTTCCGATTCCACATTTTCCGGGTGGGCTGTATTTCTTGGACAAAAACCTGCAATCTTTCAAAAAAAACATTTTGGCAGAATCTTAATAGAGCAAGATAAAGAACAAATTATATCTGACGAAGACGATTTGCCGACTAATATGATTAAGTATTTAGAAAACATTTTCAATGAGTAATAGTTTCGATTAAGTTTGCAAACCCAAAGATTTTTAATTGTAAGTGGTCTTATAGAATTGGAGAATGGACAAGAGAATTTGCTTTACAGCAACGTAAAAATTAGTTGAATTCAAGTTATAAATAATTTTCATGGAGAGAAAAACTAACCGCAAAATTGTATTTATTTTGGGATCAATTTCGCAACCTCGCCTTATAAAGAGAATTAAAAGCTTTATTTCACAGGGCTACGATGTTGAAATTTATGGGTTTGACCGTGGAGTGTATAATATCAATGCACAGATTGATGGCAAAACTATCCATATTCTCGGCCATCAACAAAACGGGAAAGATTACATGGGTAAATTTTTTCGAACAATAAAAGAGGTGAGAAAGGTTTTAAAGAAGTATAATGGTGAAGATACGCTTTTTTACGGTACCAACTTTACAATCACGCTGTCATTAAAATTGAATGGGTGTAAAAATTATATCTATGAAATATCGGATGTACTTTATGGCTACAAAAGGTTTAATTTAATCAGATGGCTCCTTAAATACATCGATATTTTTCTTATCAGGCATTCCATGCTTACAGTGCTTACTTCTGCCGGTTTTGCGAAATTTTTCTTTGGGAAGAATACACCGAAAAACATCATAATTCAACCAAATAGATTAGATTTTTCTTTTTTTGATAAAAAAAGGCCGGACAATATTGTCCCTCGGTCAATTGATTCGCTCAATTTTTCTTACGTTGGCGCATTTAGATCACTAAATACAATTTTCAGATTTGCACGTATTATTGGAGAAAAGTATCCAAATCATCAGTTTCATTTTTATGGTGATTCAATATTTAGAAATGAAGTAATTGAAATCGCAAACTCGTTTGACAACGTGAAGTATCATGGACCGTTCAAAAATCCCGATGATTTGGTAAACATTTATAGTAATATTGATATTGTTGTTGCTTGTTACGATACTCAAAATTTAAACGAACAAATTCTAGAGCCCAACAAATTATACGAAGCCCTTTATTTTCGAAAGCCTATCATTGTTTCAGAAAATACATTTTTGGCCGAAAGAGTAAAAGAGTTAGGGTGTGGATTTGTGATCAATGCAACGGATGATCATTCAATTATTTTATTTCTAAATTCAATTACTAGAAATGATTTGGAGAAAATATATAAAAATATCGATAAGATTCAATTGGAAGATATAATTGATGATAATTCAACAAAAATTATTTCTTATCTAAAAGCAGATAACGATGTTTAAAAACAAAATTTTATTGATTACCGGCGGCACAGGGTCGTTCGGTAATGCCGTGCTTCGGCGGTTTCTCGATACGGATATCAAAGAGATCCGCATATTTAGCCGCGACGAAA
>CAYUUY010000089.1:0-2359 GCA_964448035.1 uncultured Candidatus Saccharibacteria bacterium | reverse complement strand
TTAATATCCTTTTTAGAACCGGCGATAAAATATATGACAAACGGCTTATTTTTAGATCACTTAAAAGCGATACGGTTGTTGAGATAATGCCGGTAAACATTTCTACCTATGAGGTAGAAAATATGGATAGCATTTTTACAATCGACGAGGCGGTGAAGTTTGAAAAAGGGGAGGGAAAATAACCCTCCCATAATATAAAAACTTAATGTCGTTGAAAAAACCAAAAGACATGGCAAAAAAATAAATTTAAAAAGGGGTATCGCAAAAAAATAAAAAAAAGGTACACCAAAAAATAAATCGAAAAAACGGGGCGCAGAAAATAAGTTCAAAAAGGTACACGAAAAAATAAGTTCAAAAAACGAGGAGTAAAAAATAATTTAAAAAAGGTACCCCAGAAAATAAATCAAAAAAATGGGATGCATAAAATAAATCAAAAAAATAACCGTAAAGATGGTTAAACATACTTAAAATCAAGCAGTTCCGTTTGGTACACAAAATATAAATTATTATCTTTACGGTACAATAATAAAGAGGGAAAGCCGAAGCCCTAAAACAAGTAGGCGATAATAAAAAATTAAAACAATGAAAACGAAATTTTATCTTACGGAAAACGGAAACATTCTTAACACAGAAAAAGGATGTTTCCAGACGGCTGGAGGACAGTTCCTTCGCCGTGTATTTGACGAGGAAATGGAATACCTCGTTAGTGTGTTAACGCCAATTGAAGCTCCGAAAGATTTTCCCGAACCCGAGTTGCCAATTTGGAAGCTATTATGGGACGTTGAGGGAGAATTTTTGAATGAAAAAGACGACCTTGAACCGTGTTTGAGGTCGTGCTATACAAGGGAAATAAATGGGAAAAGGGAATTTTGCATCATTATTTTCCCTGAATACGACCTTACTAGAAATGTTGAGATTATTGACACCGATGAATCTCCTGTTTATGTGCAGGACGATGACTTGATTGATATTGATTGTAAAAAAGCAGAGCTTATCGAGTATGCTTATAAATCCTCTTTGGAAGAGGTCTATCGACTCGGAAAGCCTGATTTAGAGGAGAGGGCAAGAAGATATAAAATCCTAAAAGAAAAGGGAATTGAATTTCCTCCTATATCCCAGAAAAGACAAAGAAAACCTAAAAATTTGAAGCAATGACAGGAACAGAACTGAAAGCACTTCTCGATAAGTGCAAAAATGAAGCAGAGCGACTCGAGATTATCGCTAAGGCGAATCTCGGGGCAAGGAGTGAGGCTGCTAAACGAGCATTGAAGAAAAGGGAAGAGAGAATAAGAAATAGAGAAGTTGAAAATGAAATTAGAACAAATGGAGAACGAAAAACAATGAAAACAAAACAATCAAAACGTATAAACGCAATGTACAACTGCGTCGGATGGAATATCGATAATATGAATGCACCATTTATGAAAGAATTTCTAAACGAGGTGGCTAAATTAGTAGAATTATCTGATAGTATATCTAATAATAATTTAAAAGAAACAATTTAAAAAAAACTATGAATATAATTAATCCGAGATTCGATTTGTTTGAAACTGTCACCATCATAGATTATATCGAAAACAAAAAAGGAATGGTTTCGAGACGTCTGTATGACATAGATAACAATAAATACATTTACGATGTACTTATTAAATATGACAACAAATACAAGATGAATTATTTTGAAGAAAACCAATTAAAAAAACAAGAACAATGAAGACGGAACTTTCAATCATTCAGACGCAAATATGGATTCTAATATCCACCATGACGACAAACAATATCATGCAAACAGCGTGTATTGTAGGCGTCACACTTGGAATGATAGACTTGGCGTTACAATTTAAAAAGAAGGAATAATTATGTACAGGTATTTGATAATATTTAGCGCAATGGGTGTAAAAACCGCAGCTTATACGGATTGGTTTGATCCTAAAAATCACTGGACTTCTGATTATGTTGCCGTTATCGACCTGATGAAAAATCTCATCATGTTTAACGGGGAGACTTGGGAAGAAATAGATGAAGATCATCTGTAAAAACATACAAGTAATTAACCGCAAAAAGGGTTGGAATTACATCCTTAATGCAAATAGAAACAATAAAATATTAATGGAAAAGGGAAATTTTATCAAACTGATAGAATCGATAAAACGGCAACGGGATAACGATGTTTCTTGTTCGGAAAAGTTGAGTGAAGTTTTCGGATGCTTCGTGCTTTATGATAACGACGCCATCATTTGCGGGATAATCGATTTTCTGAGAGCAGAACTTAAAGACGAAGACGACTGGATTGGATATTATATAATGGTAATAAAAAGAAAAAACTATACGGACATCGTTATCGGCGTTCCGGACTTAA
>CAYUUY010000088.1:0-2380 GCA_964448035.1 uncultured Candidatus Saccharibacteria bacterium | reverse complement strand
TGATATCATTCAATGTCCTGTTAACGGTTGTGTGCAAATAAAAAAGGAAGCACGGCTTGGACTGGCGTCCATAACCCGTTTTTTAAAAACGAAAAGATACGCAAAGACACGAAAATTTATGTTTCTGGTAGTTGCTTTGAAGGATTGATTTCTCTCGGAATTTGCTGTTCGCGTGTCAGGTCACAACGCATAACATAGTCATCCATGACGAAGCCATTGCCGATGTCATTAGTGGTGGATTCGATGATTTGGAAACCGTTCTTCCGGTAGCTGCGTATGGCTTTCCGGTTCTGTTTGTTGACATTCAGCTGCAGGGTTTGACAGCCCAGTTGCCGGCAGCGGTCTTTGACGTACTGCAGAATTTTTGTTCCCAACCCCAGGCCATGATACTGTATCCGAAGATAAATTTTATGCAGCTTGCCAGCGTCATTGGCATTGCAGTCCCAAGAGACATAGCCGATCGCCTGTCCGTCCGCATTCAGGATCAGTTCCCAGATGATGCCACGGGCTTGTTCTTCCAGAAAGACTTCCGGAGCGTACATCATGTCGAGCATGTATTCGATTTGAGCGTCGCTCAGGATACTGGAAAAGGTTGGCGGCCAGATTTCTCGGGCCAGTTCGCGCACTTTCTCAAATGCTTCAGAAGTTGTGAGGGTCTGTACCGTTAATTCCATTGTGAGATCAGACATTTTTCAAGCAGCAGCAGTTGTGGTTTTGCAGAGTGTACTGACAATATATTGCCGCACCTCTGCAATTTCCATATTCACAGGAGATATTCAGACCTGGTCGGATCTGCGGTTGCGAAAGGCGCCGGGAGGCAGACCGCAATACTGTTTAAAAATGCGGCTGAAATAGAATTCATTCTGGAAGCCTGAATGGGAGGCGATTTCCTTCAGTGACAAAGATCCGTCGGTCAGCAATTTTTTAGCCAGTTTGATCTGTTCCTGGTGGAGGAGTGTGGCAAAGCTGCATTGAAAGAGTTCGTTAACGATATGGCTGGTGCGTGATATGGACAGATTCAAGTGCTGTGCCAGGTCGGCGAGGGTAACGTGGTAACTGGCATTATTGGCGAGGAATCGTTTGATTTGTCCTTTTCGGCCTGTTTCTGCAAGGGAGTATTCGTTGCCCAGATTGTTTGCCAGATGCATCAGTGCATTTCCCATCAGGGTCAAAGCGAAGGCGACTTCGCCGCCGATTTGTTCATTCCAGGGTGGCATGGCCAGGTAGTGCTGCCGATAATATCTTGGCAGGGTATCCGCCGGGAAATCGGGGTCGCGGAAAGCTCCGGCAAAGATGGTTGCGGCGAGTTCTTTTCCCTGAAAAAGCGGGAGGACGCATTCGACGATTCCTCTCCAGCATTGATAACGAAACGGGCCTCGCTTCTTTTCACCCTCGATCATTACATTGTGACGGCAATGCTGAAAACAGCGCAAACGCTTGCCAATTTTATACTGGCAGCAAAGAGCTCTATGGATATTGTGCCGCGGCAGCAGACTCCTGCCATCGGGCATCGTCAATATCCCAATATGATCATGGATGGTCAGATATAAATGAAAACGCTGCTCGAATTCCTGCCACAGAGCCGGGAAGGACTCAAATGCATTGGAAATGTCAATACCGGTCAAATTCATCAGTGACTCCAGTCGAAAATGTCAGAAAAAACGCAGAGATATTATTAAATATAGCTGATTATTATAAAGAAAAAGCTTATTTGTAGATTGATCCTGTTTTTTTTTCTGATATATTATGTTTAAGACATTTTGTATGTTTACCGAATAATCGTATTCTTTTGAAGTTGGATTTTGGCCATGGGAATTGCTGATCGATATGATGTCATAGTGATTGGAGCCGGGCCTGGCGGTTTTGCGGCGGCGCTGGGTGCTGTCCGGCAAGGGGCAAGGGTTCTGCTGATTGATCAGAATTCCGGGCCTGGCGGCGTGGCTGCTTTTTCCGGCTGTCCGGTATTTTCGGGGATTTCGACGCTGGAGCCCGGGCATTATAATTCCGTGACAAGTGAATTCATTGCAGAGCTGCAAAAGCTGGATGCGGCAAGAATCATCGGACATACGCTGACTTCTTCAGAAGTGGCGGTTCAGCTGGCGATGAGCCGGCTGTTGCAGAAACAGGGCGTGAAACTGCTCTTTTACGCAACCCTTGTCGGAGCTGAAGTTCGACAGAAGCGAATCGAGTCCGTACAGGTTTTTTGTGCCGGACAACATATGAGTTTTACCGCTGCCTCATTTGTCGATGCCAGCGGGGATGCCGTGCTGGCGCATCTTGCCGGAGCAGAGGTGATTTGCGGCACACCTGAAGACAGTATGACGCGCACGGTCTTGTTCAGGCTGGCCAATGTCAAAAGCTTTGATAAAAGCAGTCTGAA
>CAYUUY010000087.1:0-2387 GCA_964448035.1 uncultured Candidatus Saccharibacteria bacterium | reverse complement strand
CACAATCAGTCCATGCTTCAGAGATTGAGGGAGTGGTTCAAGTAATTAACTGGCTACAGCCACCGGGCCAGGAAGGAGGGAAACAGGGGTCATGCGACGGCCCACGGTGGCAGATTCAATCAGGAGGGAGAAATGAGATACGGAGTAAAGGCGTTTACCGACCACTGGCCCGAGGGGGCTGCGGAGAAGGCGACCCAATGGTTCGTGGATAACGACGGGATAGCCCATGTCTGGACGACGGCGGTAGTCGGCCTCGGAGACGGCTACACCCTGTTCGTGACCTACAAACAGCTTGACGATGCAGTGAGCGACACCTACGACCCATTGGCACATCAGGCAACTGTGGAGGCGTGGAGATGACCAGAGTACAGACACCACAGGGAGTCTTCAACTACAGGAGGGGCCATGTGGACAGCAGAAGGATTGCTGAATCTGGCGATGCGGAGGGAAGCGTGGGAAGCAACCGAGCCACTGAGGGAAGCGATGCAGTACAGCCACACGAGACGAGCATCAGCGAATTGGTTGGAAGCTGCGGCGATCCTGTGCCCTACGACCAGTTCATGCGGACCGTCAACCAAGTCTACATATTCGGCTACGAAGACGGGTGGAAGGCGGCGATAGCGGCGGTACAGAAGCGGGCGGAGGACACCGGTGGAAAGTAACTGGTGGGAGAGTCAAGTGGAACGCGGGCTGATTGCGCCGGACAAGACCGAGGTGGAAACGGAGCGGTCGGAGCATCTGACCCGTCGAACGTACAAGGACGGGCACATCGAATGGATACGGGCGGAGCATGACCTCGAAGGCTACGAGCAGGACGTGCTTGAGGAGGCATACAGCCTCGGGTACTCCGCCCATAGGGAGGGAAGGTGAAGCATCTGAAAGCTGACTGGAAGTGCGACTGGTGCGGACAGGAGTACAGTGGGACGACTGCGGACCGGCCCCAGGGCTGGCACATGGTAGAAGTGACGGTAGACCGGAACCTTCCGCCGAAGGCAACACTGGACTTCTGTTGTCGGGAACACTTGGATGAATGGCTGGGAGGCGCGGGGCTATGAGTGAACACATGTGTCCCATTCACGGAGTCGAGTTTTTCAAGACGCCACGGATGAAGGGTTACGCCCATCCCGTGACGGACGCGGCGGGCAAGAAGGTCTACAAGAACGGGAAGCAGGTCTGGTGCAACGAGGACGACTTGACCTCGGGCGAACCGGAGCCTGTATCCATGCCACAGCCGCAAGTTGCGCCGCCGAACGCGCCGCAAGAGGAGCGCACGGAATGGGCACCGCATCCCAAGAAGCAGGCGTCAATCGAGGCGCAGAACGCGAGGACAGCACTCACTTCTCTGATGATTGCGGGCAAGCTCACCACAGCATCCATCGACGCATACGACCCGCTGGAGTTTGCGCTTGTGTCGCAGCTCACTGACCGGGCCGGTGTGACCTTCAAGGGCTTCAAGAACAAGCAGGGCACGATGGTAGACGCGGCCAAGGCAGCGGGGGCGGTAGAGAAGAAGCAGTTCCCAAACCTCGGCGCGTTCCTGAACAAATGCCACTCCGACCTAGGGCTGGAACGGGCGGACGTGGAGAAGATGTTGGACACGAAGCTCTCGGCATCCACTGATTTCGACGGCGCGTGGGTCGCGCTACAGAACATGCAATGAACGCACCGATAGCAGGCATAGACGAGAGGGTGCGGCGGCTCCCGTTCAAGGGGCGAGAGGCCGTGAGAGAGGCACTGGAGACGGCAGAATGGTTCGCCGCCCATCCTCCGTTCTTGCTGCTCTACGACGTGGACGCGGAGATCGCCACGAGACGGAGCCTGAGAGGACTCCCGACATGGAGACTGGTAACCGAACTGCAATCCCTGGCAGACCAGGCCGAGGTGGGCACCGAGGCAGAGGACGAGTGGGTGAAAGCCTACGCCGAGAGCATCACCAGAGAGCTTGAGAGGCGCAGCGACTTCACCATCTCGGAGAAGGCGCAAGCCTCGCAGCATGAGATACGTGCCCTGAAGGAACTCTGTGTAGGGGAGACGTTTGTGGGGATAGTGGGGCATTACGTGGAAGTCACCGTGGTATCGGGCAGTTACAAGTACCGATGCCCGATACACGGGGACGACCACCCTTCAGGACAACTCTACCCGGTAGAGGGGAAGTGGCACTGCTTTGGGTGCAACCGGGGAGGTGACGTGTTTGATTTCCTGATGATCTACGGGCGACTGGCCTTCCAAGAGGCCATCGCCCTGTTAGGAAAGTCTCTTGGTATCAGGGTGGGGAGGGGACATGGGGGTTAGTCTTCTCTCTCTCTCATACTCTCTCTCTTATCTTACTTACTTACTTACTTACTTACTTACTTATTACTTACTTATTAATTCTGTACAGGCGTTCC
>CAYUUY010000086.1:0-2420 GCA_964448035.1 uncultured Candidatus Saccharibacteria bacterium | reverse complement strand
TTATCATTTATCTTTACTTTTGTTATTTCTAAACGCTGAATTTCCTTCTAATTCACCATTTTTCTTCCTTTGTCCACCTGGTCTTGCAACTTTATCACCTGAATATTTATTTAGTCTATCCTTTATTAAATTTACTGTTTTTGGTTTCCCTTTGCTAAATACAAACATATATTCAAATACAGGGTTGTATCTTGTTTTTTCAGGAAATGGAAATCCTGCCTTATGGTATATCATTGTGTCATGTAAATTAAACCCGCAATCCATAAAATACAAAACCTGTTTAAATAAAGTTCCTGTTTCACTTCCGTTTATCGTAGCATCCCCCACAACCCATACAACTACACCACCTTGTTTAGTTACTCTGTAAAGTTCTTTTGCTATACTTTCAAAATCGAATAAATATCCGTCGTAATCTCTCAAATTGTCATAAGGAGGAGAAGTAACAGTAAGATCAACGAAACAATCCGGCATTCTTTCCATTGTTTCTAAACAATTCTCATTGTAAATCTTGTTTATTATCATCATAAATTTTTATTAGTTATAAAATCGCTTCACGCATTTCAGCAAAACTTTGATCCACCCCGGCCATTTCAAAATCAATAGTCAATGGAACATTAATCCAATCCCACGCTCTTGATAACTCTACACAAGCTATATTCTTTGACGCCGCCACCACCGCGAGCCTCTCAGATGGTAAAACATCTAATACCACAGAATCATGGATTTGCCCAATTATGCGGGTGTCTAATCCCTTTTCAGTAATATGGGAGTCAAGCGCGTTTAAAGTCCATAATAAACAATGAAAAGCGGAACCCTGTACAGGATAATTAATGACTTCATTCTTACCCATCACCCCGCTACACCTGAACCCGGTTAATGTATCAAAATACCCCTTTCGCTGATATAATTTCCACCACCGTTCACGCCACCTGTTATACACCGTGAATCTATCATTCCAAAAAATCGCTTCAATACCCTGTACATGTTTGGTGAACTTTTCCAAATTATTTATACCTTTCGTCAGAAAGTGATCCGATATATGAAACCCTTTTTCCAACTCCAAGCCCATGCCCTTTTTCCAAACACATGTCTCAGACAACCCCATCCACTTACATGCTATACTTTTGGCGCAATTCTTATAATAATCTCCGTAAAATTCAGGAAATACAAACCCGTTTTTTGTCGCCGCTCGTAAAATCTTATGACTTGCTTTTTTATGGTGATCTATATCCATCATAAATATCTCAGCAGCCATATCCCGGTGCATATCCGTGGATGGATCATTTATATATTTCAGCATAAGTGGGTCTTGATGATAGCACGCGGCAATCCTCACTTCTAATGATCCAAAGTCCAATTCCAATAACTGATGTCCGTGTCTTGGAAATAAAGCACCCCGGGTGATTTGTTTCGCTTCCTCATCCCGTTTTGGTATATTTTGAAAATTGGGATTATTTGAAGAACTTCTAAACGTTCTAACCAAGTGTAAAGCGAATGACGGGTGTAAATAACCGTTCACTTCTTCCCTCACAAACTGTTCTAAATATGTATCCCTAATCTTTTTTAACTTTTTAGCCGTTAACAGCATTTGTAATTCAGGTAAATCCAATTGCTCCAAAGATTCCTCACCAGTTGCCCCCGCCCCTGATTTGGTAGTGTTTGCGGGCTTAAAACGCTTGACTTTATATAAGAAAGCGCCTAATTGCGTTGGCGAATATATGTTTGGGGCGTTGCCCTTTAATGAATCCACCCAATCCCTATAAAAGGATGTTTCATAAAATTGTTTTTCTGCCCATATAATTCGCCGGGTTAACCCCTTTTTTTGCTTCTCGCAATAATCCATATCAATACGGATTCCTTGTTGCTCCGCCCGCGCCAACGCCAATACCCCATCGTGCATTAATTTATATGCTTTTTTGCTATTTGCTTTTATATTCATCATAACATTTATACGTTAAAATGGCAAACCGTCATAGTCCATTATATCCATCTGTTTCAGTGCCAATCGGTATTGATATATTGTATCCATCCCGCAATATCTCAACAATTGCTCCTTTCCGCCAAACCGTTCCACCAATTCAAATATACGGTTTATCTCATTACCTCCCTTGGAAATTGACTTTAAATACGGATTAATTTCACTGTCATAATCTACCACCCCAAAATTAACATAGGTTTGAAACTTCAACCCGGTTATACTTGGTCTGTTGTCCAATATATGCGCCGCCACCATACTATCCCACGCCCAATTCTCAACAGGTTGCCTCAACCGGGTAACACTCCATGCCTCTTCAAACTTCATATTATGCGCCATTTTTTCCACTCCCGGATTGGCCAATATATCTATAAACGGTTGGCGTTCACGCTTTTTAGCAGGCATCATAAAAGCATAACAATGATTCGGGGTATCGGCCACCGAA
>CAYUUY010000085.1:0-2438 GCA_964448035.1 uncultured Candidatus Saccharibacteria bacterium | reverse complement strand
TCAGCCAGCAGAAAATCACGATTATGATTGGTCTCAAATGGACAAAGGACCTTATTACGATCGAATTTCTTATGCCACAAGCACAAATTTAAAAACCTGGAAAGATTCCGGTGAAATCTTAGAAGAACATGCTAGTGTTCCGGATGTGATTTTAAAAAATGGCACAATTTACGCATATTTTGTAGATTTTTCAGAGGACGGCATCAAAGAACAAATTGGGATGATTAAATCTGAAAATAATGGCAAAACTTGGTCAGAAAAGCAAATAGTTACAATTGAAGGATTAGAAAGTAAAACTGCAGTTGATCCTGATCCATATTTATTGGATGATGGTAGGATTAGACTGTATTACTTTGACATTTCTGCCACTAAGGAAGATAGAGATTTGAGCGATAATGCAATTTATTCAGCAATCTCTGAAGATGGAGTTAATTTTACAGAAGAAGAGGGCAAGCGCTTTGCCTATCGTGGTATTTTTGATCCAGATGTTATGAAAATTGGGGATTTTTACAGAATGTTTTGTGGAACAGACCAAGAGCAGGTTATTTATGCAGATTCTGAAGACGGTTTATCATTTAATTATCAAGGAGTGGCGCTCGAAAAGGGTTCTATTCCAAACGCAATTTATGAAAGCGGAACTTATTATATGTTTACTGGTGGTATAGAAATTTCAACATCAAAAGATGGCAAAAATTTTGCTAAAACCAGTAATAAATTTGAGGCAGATGGTTTAACTGCAGATCCGGGCGTGGTAAAATTAGGTGAAAATAATTTCTTTATGATTTACAAAACAAATAACAATTTAATAAAAAAAGCTAATTAAAATTAGGAGAAAATGTCAGAAAATCTTAGCTCCGCACAAGAATTTGAAAAAAGTATTGTAACTGAAAGAAATTTAAGTCAATATTGTGAAAAATTAGATTTCAATCCAAAAGACTTAAAAAGATGGCACACAATAGTAGATCTTGGATCTGGAACATCACAAAATTTTGCCCGTGAAGTTCATTCCATCGATGATTCTGTTAATATTATTTCGATTGATCCCAGATTATCTTTAGATGAAAATAGAGATTTAATTGCTTTTTTTGACGAAGAAAAAGACGAAAGAATTCATGGCAGGAAAGCATCAGACCCAATGACTTTATCTGCTATTGCTCAAAACTTACCGCTTCAAAATAATTCTGTTGGAGCTGTATTAGCGCTTCATTCCGTTCCGCAGTATACAAAATCGCAAAATGATATAGAATTATCAATTTCTGAAATTATTAGAGTTCTCCGTGCTGGTGGAGAGGCAAGAATATATCCTATTTCGAAAAATGACAATTATGAAGCAGTTGCCAGATCGGTGGGTCAGCATAAAAACATTGAATTTGAATTTAACGAAGATTCAAATAATAAAAATCATATGTTATTAAAGCTTATTAAAAAAAATGATTAGAAAAATATGCCAATAGAATCAATTGATTCAAATGAAAATAAAGATCCAAATGCTAATGGTTTTATATTTGCAGAAAATCAAAATCAAGAACCGCAAACAGAAGATATTGAAAATCAAGAAAACTCGATAGATGGAAAAATTAAAAAATTGAGCACTCTTCGTCATGATTATATTCAAGCTGAAAGAAAACAGGCAGATCAAGACGAAATATATTGGGAGCAAGAAGCAATAGGATACCAATTAGCTGATTCTTTAGATGAATTAATGAGCCTTACAGAAAGTATGAGCGAGGAACAGTTCGAATCTTTTTTTCTTGAATTAAATTTTAATTATAGTTCTAACCAAATAAAATCAGATGGCACAAGAGAATTGATGCTAGCTAGAGAATTTAAAACTTGGGATAAGATTTTAGTTTCAAATGCAGAAAAACTAACAGATATAGCCTGCAAGCGTAATAAATACCCGGCAAATTTTCTAAGTCTGTTAAGAATTCGTTATTTAGAACAAAACCCTGAAACTGATCAAAGCATGTTAGTTGCTATCCGAAATAGTTATGAAAAGGTTTTTAAAAATCATTATCAAAAAAGAAAATCAAGCTTTTTAGTTTCTCGTCCTAGATATGCAGAGCATTTAATATTTTATCTTGATAATATTGATTCTTCTTTAGCAAGTGATTGTGAAGATATTGTTGAAAAAGCTTTTAATGATGATTGCGAATCTTGTAATAATTTGAATGATCCGTTTGATGATAATAGAAAAATTTATCAATTTTATCAATTTATTGATTATCGTTTACTAGGCGCTTTAGCTAATACTGATAACCCAAAAATTAATGAAGCCATTAAGGATTTTTTGGCTCAGTATGATTTAAATTGGCAAGAATTAAAAAAATCTTGGTCAACAACTTCGCTTAGAAATGGACGATCACTACGCATTGGAGAAAATCTTTGTCAAATTGCTAATTTGGAATTATCTGAGCCAGGAATTTGCGCTGGTTTAA
>CAYUUY010000084.1:0-2454 GCA_964448035.1 uncultured Candidatus Saccharibacteria bacterium | reverse complement strand
CGAAGGTGAAATTGGTTATGATGATACCGATAATGAGTTCCATTTTGGGAAAGTTGATGGTGGAGTTGATAAGTTTAGCGATAAAGTCGATAAAGTTGCTGGAAAAGGACTATCGACTAACGATTTAACTAACACCCTAAAAACAGCGTATGATGGTGCAGTTGCTCACGCTTCAAGCGAACACGCACCAAGCGATGCTGAAAAGAATGTCCAAAGCGATTGGAACCAAACAGATACTATGGCAGATGATTATATTAAGAACAAACCAGCTGTTGAAGAAACCTCAAATAAAGTAACAGCGTGGGGTACACCTGATGATATAAAATACCCAACAACCAAATTAGTTGATGATAGATTTGATGCTGTTGAAGCAAGTGCTTCTGCATTATGGAACGCTAATCTAGTGAAGTCAGTTGCAATTAGCGGTAATGATTTATTCGTTATTACATATTGCGATGGTTCAACTTCAAACATTTTAACATTAGCTCAGTTAAAAAGTCTCATTGGTGAAGCGACTACATCATTAAACGGTTTAATGAGCATAGACGATAAAACTCATTTAGATACTCTCGTAGCTTTACTAGAAAGTGATGAAGATACTGTTATCAATACTATTGCTGAAATACTAGCAATATTTGAAGATTACCCCGAAGGTTACGATATAGCAACCGAACTAGCTACAAAAGTTGATAAGGTAGAAGGGAAAGAACTATCGACTAACGATTATACCGACCTTGAACAAGCCAAGTTAGGAACTATCGAAGAAAATGCCGAAGTAAATATCATAGAAGTCGTTAAAGATAGTGCTGGTACTCCACTTGAAGTTGCAAGTGCAGATAGGTCAGTTATTTTATCAAAAGCATCGGTTGGTCTTGGAAATGTCGATAATACAAGTGATGTAAATAAACCAGTGTCAACTGCACAAGGGGTAGCACTTGATACCAAACTAGGTTTGGACTTTTCAGCATTAAATGCAATGGGTGCTATTGACACTGCCAATGATTTAGTAGCAATTCGAGATGTTAGTGGCACTGCCGAAACGAAGAAAGTAGCAGTTAAGACTTTGGTTGAGAGTGCTGGGGTTATGAAAGACATTTCCCAACTTGGCGATGCAACTATTGATGACACTGACTATATGCTAGTTGGCGAGAGTGGAACGCCAAAGAAAACAACGATTGGCGCTTTGAAAAACCACCTAAAAACCCCTGTTTCCATTGAAGAAACCCATACCGAACGCATAGAAAGCACCTATGGCTCGTTTGTCCCCCACACCAACGGAATACCAATGGTCAAGGAAATCCAAGGGCTAACGGTTGATAGCGAACAGTTAGTAACGAATGGTGATTTTAGTGATGGGGCTACGTGGTGGACAGCCTCTGGTAGTGTATTATCAGAAGTTGCTGATAATTTAATTGTCACTGGTTCCGGTTCAAATTCATCATCATCAGTATTTCAAGATAGTTTAGTAGTAGGTCAAAAATACTATATTAAAGCATATGTTAGAGTTACTAACTCGCTATGCCAATCTATTACAGTTAGAACTACCGGTGCAATAATTATTCAAAATACACCAACAATCAATGTTTGGTATGATTTAAGCATTGTAAATGTTTCCGATAATGCTAGATTACAATTACGAGCAACATACGACAATACAACAGACGCAACAAACGCAGTAATGGAAGTTGATTATGTCTACGCTTTCAACATCTCCACCCTAATCACCAACAAGCAATACTCACCACTCTACTCAACTACCTTTGACCTAATGAGCGATGAACAAATCAAAGCACAAATGGACAGTTGGGTGCAAGATGGCACACTGCCACACGCAGTGCAGTCATTGACTAACGCAACGATTAAGAGCGTGGGGAAGAACTTGTTTGATGGTGTTTTTACTACTGAAAATGTTGGTCTTGAATATAATTCACTTGCAAGTAATTCATTTTCAATTACTTCTGTAATTCCAGTTGGCTTGCGTACTATCAATTTATTTCCTAATCTTAATTTTAAGCCTAACACTCAATATACTTTTAGTGGAACTGCTTTTGAAGATATAGATAAAAATCTTAGATTACAGATAGAGTATACTGATGACACTACCGACTATATTTTAATTCCAGCTTTTGTTGAAACCTCGTTTACACGAACTAGCGCTCTAGGAAAAACTATCTCACATATAGGCTTTGATTACTCTTCGTTAGGTAGTACAACTACTTTTAATAATTTTCAAGTAGAACTCGGCACCACAGCAACAGCCTATGAACCATATGTGAGTGAAACGCAAGTGTTTAATGCTACCATTCGCTCGGCAACCGATAATGGTGCAATACGAGATAAAATTAGATATGACAATGGGCGATATGTCATTGACCGTTATGTCGATAGTGCGACTGGTCTAGCCCTTGCTACGCCTTTACTAGCCAATGAAACCGTTGATGTCGATGGAACGCT
>CAYUUY010000083.1:0-2475 GCA_964448035.1 uncultured Candidatus Saccharibacteria bacterium | reverse complement strand
GGACAAGTACCTTTGGCAGGCGCTTGCCGAGAAAATCGCTGTAAGTGGCAAAACGCCAAGGCACCGCCTCGCGGTCCAGGCGATCCAGCAGGGCATAGACCCGCTTTTCAGCCTGGTTTTGTTTTTCCTGCATCAGCCAGGTCACATCGGGCACCGGGTATTCCGCCCGCGCCAGCACCCAGACATCCGGATCGATGGCCCCGGTGTCAAACTGGCCGGCGGTATTCCAGAAATCGGTCAGCGCCCTCATGGCATCCCACTGTGGTACCCGGGGCGAGAAATCGGTACTGCAGCAGACTTTCCGCAGCTTCATGTCAGCGTAGAGATAAGGCATGGGCAGGATTCTGTTTACTCCTTGAATCAGGAGTGTGTTGGCGATCCAGCTCATCTGCGGCGGAGTTATTCCGTAGCCGTAAACATTGAAACATTCGCAGAGCGCCTCTTGCCGGCGGCTGCGGATGGCCGCAGATGGCGCAAGGCGCACAAAATGCGCCATGTCATCGTCGGGATAAATCTGTCTCCAGATCACGTCAATGCCGGGAACATGCAGTGGTGTAAGGACTTCCAGCAGGTCACCGAAGCGTGCCACGCCAAAATGCTCGTATTCGCCGCTGAAATGACCCTCCAGTTGCAAATGGTTTTTTTGGCACCACTTTTCGAGGATTTTGGAGTAGTTCTCGGCAAACATCTCCGAACAGACTTGGATATACTTCCGCCGTGCCTCCTGAGCTCCGGGAAGATTTTCTGTTCCTTCCCAGAGGAAAGGCAGAAGGTCTTTTAGCAAATCGCAGTTGAACTTCTCACGGATGCGTTTTTCCATTCCGTCAGCGATCCGGACCTGCTGGCGTCCAACATGGCAACGGAAAAAAGGTTCATCTGTGAAGATGCCTCTGATGGTTTTCCCGAACTCGTCTCCGAAAGCCTCGCGGTACTTTTCATGTGTCATTTCGATGAATGTTTCAGTGCTGCGTTGATCCAGCAGGTCTGGCTCCTCCTCATAGATTGTGCCAAGTCCGCCATTGGCATTTCTTGTCAGGTATCGGGCTCGGCGTTGCGGATGTAGTTTGACCAGCCGGTGAAGTACACCGCCGCTGGGCCAGCCGCCCTCATCGAAGAGCATCATCACCAGTCCCAAGCGGCGGCACTCAGCGAGCATTGCCTTTGCAAGCTCAAAATAGCGTTTGCCGAGATAGCTGCACTCCATGCCCTTGTAAAAAATATGCTTGCGGAATGATTCCGGCAGTGGATGCAGATATACGCATTTGAATCCGGCTTCGGCGATATTTTTCAGATGTCTAGCCAGCCCACCTTCTGTGGGCGTGGCGTTCCAGTACAGAAAAATCCCGCTGCTAATATTCTGGAATTGTTCCATGTCTTTCCTTGTTATTCGACAAGGAGCACTGCTGGCCAGGTATGCGGTTTGTTGTAACACCCCCCGCCTTCGCTGGACAGTGTCAGGGCTGAGTCCACCTTGCCTGGCTGGTCGGAGTTCGCAGCGTAGAGTCCCAACCCAAAGCACCAGCCTTTTTCCAGTTTCATTGGCAGCAGATACTTTGCCTGGATAAAGATTCGGTAGGTCAGGATTCCATCCCGGTTGCTGAATGAGCTGCGGATATCTTCCGCGATAGTCATATCTGGTGGCGCTTGTGTGGCCAGACCGAGCTGCTGCTCCACCGAGCGATAGCGGAAGACGATGGAGTCGTCACCGGCGGCGTTGGGGAAGATGGCGTAGTCATAGTCGTCCTCATCATAGCCCTTGAAGGAGCGCGCCCGGGCATTGGCCATGCTGTCGATATAAAGCTGCAGGCAATCGTTGTTCCATCTCTGTTCCGTCTTCTCATATTCGACGTGGACAAAGGTCTTGTCCTTGACTGTAACCTCGACGAACAGTCCGGCGGAGTTCCAGCCGAGGCGGAATGAGCCGCTGCTCTTGTCGCCGTAGCCACGTTCAAAGGGCGTGGACGGCAGCGCCGACCAGTCAAGGCTGGAGAAGTCTGCCGTCACCGGAACCTTTTTGGCCAGCAGCGCTTCGAAAGAGAGGTCATAGTTGTATGAGGAGCCGGAGTCGGCGTCGATCCGGACCGGCAGCGGCAGCGCCGTCACCTTGTCGGCGCGCAGTTCCACGGGCAATGGAAGTTTTATGCTTGCAGAGCCGGAACCCGGCACGCTGATGGAGCGCCCGTTCAAGCGGCCCTTGAAATCATGCGAGAGGAAATTGTTCAAAGTCAGCCTCAGCTCCCGCTCGTTGATCGGGTTGGCGGCGACCGCCATCGGGGAAATACCCTCCCCGGAAATGACGACTGCCTTCTCAAGGGCAGCCGTCATGCTATCCAGGGTGCCTGGTTTACCGCGCAGAAACAGTGGGAAGCTGGACACCGGGAAACGGAATTTTCCAGCGGCGAAACTTCTTGGCGAGTTCATCAGGTCAAGCACGGACTCTAGGGAGTCGGCGAAATCCGCCTCTGCCACCGGTGC
>CAYUUY010000082.1:0-2520 GCA_964448035.1 uncultured Candidatus Saccharibacteria bacterium | reverse complement strand
AAACATGGCTACACAAAAGATGAAATCGCCTATCCTGCGCAGGCCTTCAAGGACGAATTCAGAGATATGCTCGTTGCTGACCGCAAGATTCTGGAAGAGTTGGACCAAAAGTGGACGCAAGTTGCTGAAGACCCCAAATTCGATCTTTTCGTTGAGAAACTGACGAATCGGCTGTTTGACAAGGCGTTAAATCCGACGGGCAAACTGGTGGTATTCTCCGAAAGTGTGGATACAGTCGATTATCTGGTCAAGCATCTGTCACACAGACTCGCCCGCAAAGATATTCTTAAAGTCTATTCCGGCAACCGGGACAAACTCCGAAAGACTATAATGGAATGCTTTGATGCAAACAGTGAAAAACAAAGCGATGAATATAATATCGTTATCACCTCCGATGTCTTGGCGGAAGGGATCAACCTGCACCGCGCCAACGTTATTGTTAATTATGACACGCCTTGGAACGCCTCCCGGTTAATGCAACGTATTGGGCGCGTCAATCGAATCGGTTCGGTGGCGGATGAAATTCATAACTTTATGTTCTATCCTTCCGCTGAAGGCAACCAGGCCATCGCCCTCTATGAGAACTCATTGCTAAAGATGCAGGGCTTCCATTCTGCGTTGGGCGAGGATGTTCAGATTTATTCCCAAGCAGAAATTGTCAAAGATTTCAAGCTCTTCAATTCAGAGTTAAAGGACGATGTCGATGATACCTTAGAATTGCTGCGCGAGGTGCGACATTTTTATGCTGCTGAACATGGCTGGTACAAACGCATCAAAGATCTGCCGTTGAAAAGCCGAGTCATTCGAAAGGGAACCAAGGATGAGACGATTGCCTTTATTTCAAACTCCCGAAAAACAGCTTACTTCCGTATTGCCGGCGGCAAGGTCGAACCCTTGGGTTTTCTGGGAGCAGCAAAACTATTAAAAGCGGATATTTCCGAGGTCGGGTTGCCATTTTCTGAACCAATGAAAACGCGGCACTTTTCCGAGGTTCGGCAGGCGCTGGAAGTTTTTTCCAGTCAGATTCAGAACCCCCAACCGGACAAATCCATCAATTTGGTTTCCAAAGACCGGATAGTCGGTACGGCCTTGAGCTTTCTGCGCAAATGCGACCGTTGGGCGAATGAAGGGATTCTTCCTGCTGAGATATCCGATTACTGCCAGTCTCTGACCACCTCGATCCAAAATGGAGTCTTTACCAATTTGCAACGAGCCGTGTCCGCCCTCAACAAGGAATACAAAAACGCCCTGCCGCCGCTAACCGATGAACAGAAAAGCAGCCTTTCCGGGGCGTTCAAAAATTTATTCGATACCTACCTCGCAGTGCCGCCCTCCCCGGAGGAGAAGGAAGGCGAATCCAGTCCCATCATCGTCATCTCCGAAACATTGGTAAAATAGGGATTCTCAAATGAGACACACGGCTGAGGCTTTGCAAAATCTGTTTAAAAACAAGTTTGACCGCCAGGCATGGCAACGGTTCCTGCTGGATTTCTTTGCGGTTAAAAATCTGCTGGTTCAGCCCGAACGCTTGGACGCCTCCACTCCATCTGAGACAGGCTATTTCCTTGGTCATTTTACAACTGTTGACAATTACCATGTCGGGCTATTTCATTTCGATATTGGATCATCCTCTGTAGTGCGCAAGAAAATCGGCCTTCGCAATCTGGTCAAGTTATTTTTGTCTAACAATACTTTCGATGCCGCACTGGCGGTATTCGACGATGGCTCCAGGTGGCGATTCTCCTTTGTCTGTGATCTTGCCGGAGAGGCTACAGCAGCCAAACGTTTTTCCTATACCTTCGGTGATATAAATCAGGCCTATCGGACGCCGGTACAACGATTTATGGAATTGCAAGCAGCCGGAATTTCCTTTGCGTCGATGAAAACGGCCTTCTCTGTTGAAGCTCTCAGCAAGCAATTCTATAACGAATTATTCGACTGGTTTCAATGGTCATTGTCAGATGAAATTGGCGTAACTTTTCCGAATGCAGAAGTTGATGGCAAGAAAAATATTGAAGAGCGAATGATCCGCCTGATTACGCGTCTAATGTTCGTCTGGTTCATAAAACAGAAGAAGTTGGTTCCTGAACAGCTATTTAAAGTAGATACCCTAAACAACATTTTGAAAACCTTTGACCCCTACAGCGTCACTGAAGGAAACTACTATAATGCCATTCTGCAAAACCTGTTTTTTGCTACCCTGAACAATGAAATTGGCAAACGCGCCTTTGCTACCGAACACCGCGGGCCGCAAAATCAAGCAGAAGACTATGGCATCAAGACCTTGTTCCGAAATCCTAAAAATGACACCTGGTTTAAGATTGGGAATGAAGAGGTACTCCAATGTTTCAGTGTTGTTCCCTTCCTCAATGGCGGACTATTCGAGTGCCTCGACAAGGAACAGCCGGACTCGCGTGGACGCATCGTTTATAGCGACGGTTTCAGCCGTGAGGCCGGGCGTCAACGCCGGGCGTTTCTGCCAAACGCCCTGTTCTTTGGCACAATAGAGAATCCCGATCG
>CAYUUY010000081.1:0-2559 GCA_964448035.1 uncultured Candidatus Saccharibacteria bacterium | reverse complement strand
ATTGATAAAAATTTAATTTGCCAAATAGCGTATGCAAAAGTAACTCCCGACGAAAAACAAATGATTGATATGTGCCACGGTTACCATTTAGCTAACCCAAGATTTGCAAGTGGCAGAATGGTTATGGACAGCTTTCCGTCCCCGTCTGACATTAATAAATTAAAAGAACATTTTTTTCGTTCATAATTTTATTGTTTATTAAAAACAATCTGCGATATATTTCACAATAAAAAACAAATACTTGACCAGATAATTAGAAATATCTTTGTGTTATAATAAAATCATAAAAATATTAAAATAATTAAATTATTATGTCTGAAACAAATTTAGAACCTAGCCCAGAGCAAAATCAATCAAGCTCGGAACAAAAACAATTAGACCCAGAAGGAAAACAAGAACTTAGTCCTGAAGAGATTCGTATTCAGGAGTTGGTTTTTGAATTAAAAACTTTAGATACTGAGCGGGCAGAGCTTGGTTATTTTTTGTACAATCTTACTGGAAAAACTCAAGCTGAACGTGAAGGAAAAACCAAAGAAGGTCAATTTATGCTTACTTTTGAAGAAGAGCTAGAGCCTGAATCTGAGTCTGATGATATTTTAAAACTCCGAAAAACACCAGAACTAACAGATATAAAGAATGCTACGATTAAAAAATTAGCTGAATCTGCAGAAAAAAGACAGCAAGAAATTAATCAAAGAATAGAGCAAATTGCTTCAAATGAAGCAGTTAGGTCTGCATATCGAGAGTATCGGTTAAGTAGAATTGAAACAATTAAAAAAGCGCGAGAAGCTGCTAAGCTTGAAGCTGCGCAAAATGTTTTAGATATTCAAGAGGCAGAAACCATTAAAGGCGTGACCAGTGCTGATAATTATGTAGTTCAGGAACAGCTTAGTGAAATACAATCAAAAAGACAGCAAATTCAAGAAAGAATTATTGAACTTCAAGAAGATCCTGAAATTGCAGCAGAAATAAGAATCAGGCAACTTTTAGAATATAAAAGACAAATGGAAAAATATGGATTTGTAGAAACCCCTTCTAGAAAAGCTTATATGCAAGAAATTATGGAGCGTTGGCAACAAGGAAGCCATGTAATGCTTACTGGGCCTACTGGAACTGGTAAAACCGAGCTTTTCAGGCAAATAGGCAGAAAATTTTGGGGGCATGATTTGTCGAGAACTCTTGTTTCAGGAACAGGGGATGTTACTAGCTATACTTTATTTGGCAAACCAAAAGGAATGGAAAAAACCGAATCCGGTGGCCTAGATATTATTACAGCTCCAGGAAAAGTTTCTTATGCAATGGAACATGGACAGCCAGTAATTTTTGATGAATTCAACGCAATTGAAACAAATACCAGATTAAGGTTAAAAGCTTTATACAATTATAAGCCAGGCGAAGTTTATTATGCGCAAGAAGATTCCGGAGAAGATATTGACATTCATTACGGATATCATATCGGAGCAACAGCAAATATTAAAGGAGAAAAACATAAAGAAAGATTTGATTTAGATCAAGCAGAAAATCGGGTTTTCAAACAAATCTATGTTGAATATTTGCCTCAAGAAGAATTGTTTGATGTTTGTTTGGCGGAGATGATTGACTCTCGAGGAAGATTAAATTTAGGAATTCAAGATATTGAAGCTTTGCAAAGATTAGTTGCTGCTGCTACTTGGATTCAAGATGCATATTTAGGGAAGCAAACTCAAGTTTTTGAACAAGGTCAAGCTGCAACTGGAAAAAAAGGCGTTTTAAAAGAAGCTGTTCTTGATCCTGGGCAAGTACTCCAAATTTTAAAAGGATTTAAACAATCAAGGGCGAAAGGCGAAAATTTTCAAGAATTTATAGAAAAAGGCTTGATTGGCTTTATTAATAAAGAAGGTTATCCAGAAAAAGATAGAAAATTAATGCTCGAAGGCTTAGTTAGAATGTATGGATTTTTTCCATCAAAAAAAGCAAGTGAATTTTTGGTAAATAATTTAACAGAGCAAGAGCTTGACAATTGGCGCGCAAATCAAATTCAACTATAAATTTAACTAATATCTTATGCCCGAACAATCCCCAAACAACTTTTCAACAATTACTCCAGACAACAATTCTGACAATTCTTCTAACCCTGCCACTCCCGGAGTGGCAGCAGGTTCTCAATTAGGTTCTCAACCTGACAATTCTTCTAATTCTCAAGAATCAGCTAATCAACCAAATAGCTCCCAACCATCTGAAGATCAGCCATCAAACCAAGAATCCCAACCATCTATTCCAGAGTCTACTCCAGACAATTCTCAACCCTTAGTCTCTCAACCAGATTCCCAATCATCTAATCCTAACGCTTTAGAATCATCAAAACCATCTTCTTCAGAATCAGCCAACCAAGAATTTTCTCCAGAACCCCTCAAACCATCTCCAAGACCAAAAGGTATGACTCCTTATGAAGTAGCCAATCTTACCCACATACCAGGTGTATCTAGATTTAAATCTCGCAAAGCCAAAGAAGATGAAGTTGTAGCAGATGATCTTCTAAACCAACAAGCTCCAGAAAAAAAACCAGAATCTCTTAATCAG
>CAYUUY010000080.1:0-2645 GCA_964448035.1 uncultured Candidatus Saccharibacteria bacterium | reverse complement strand
CGGGAGCAGTGTATCTTAACCAGGGTGAAAGCTACCTGATAACCGAGCTGGATCTGGCCTCCTCAACCGCCAAAGCAAGACCGGTAGATGCAGCCTACTATACAACCGCTGATGACCTTACTACCCTTCGCATTCTTAAAGTATTTGAAAGCAAGATGGTTGGCAATGTGGAAGTCTGCCTTGGCCGGGTTGAAGTAACTACATCTGTAATCGCCTACAAAAGAAAAGAACAGTATTCAGAAAAACTTATAGACAAGCTGCCGCTGGATCTTCCTGATGATATATTTACCACCGTGGGTTTGTGGTTTGACCTCCCCCGGGATGTAACTGCCGCTCTTTCCAAAGAAGGGCTGGATCTGGAAGGTGGGCTTCATGCTACCGAACATGCCGCAATCGGGATTCTGCCGCTCTTTGCCATGTGCGACCGCAATGATATTGGCGGCGTATCCACAGCGCTTCACATGGATACCGGCAAGCCCCAGGTCTTTATTTATGATGCCCATCCCGGTGGCATCGGCATAGCCGAAAAAGGGTATGGAATAATAACCCAGTTGTGGGAAGCTACTCTTAAGCTGGTGTCCAGCTGCCGGTGCGAGGAAGGCTGCCCGGGCTGCATTCAATCCCCCAAATGCGGTAATAACAATGAGCCTCTGGATAAAAAAGCGGCCGAGCGCATACTCAGAATGCTGCTTTACTAGCTAAAAACGGTCTTTAAGGTTTTTACGCTTGATAACCCTGGACCAGCTGCCGCCTTTGGCTTTCATTTCTACGATACGCGGGATATAAAAAAGATACGGAATAAGCAGCATCACAGATGAGTAGATGATGTAATCTACCCGGTCATAAATCAGCCATGCTATTATCGGAAAGCTGATCATGGCCAAACCGTAGCTTAAAGTAGGGAAGCGGGTAATGGCAAGCAGCAGTAGAAACACTCCGAATGCTATTGGCAGGCACCAAGGCATCAAAAAGATTATCACGCCGATGAGGGTTGCTCCGCCCTTGCCGCCTTTAAACTTGAGCCAGACGGGAAAGTTATGGCCGATAACCACAAACAAACCGGCAAGCATTTCAACTATCACAATAGTTTCGTCACCGGTGGAAAGCTGGCACAAAAAGCGTGCCAGTGCTACTGCCCCGGCACCCTTTAGAATATCTGCCGCCAGTACCATAACTCCGGGGATAAACCCCAGGCTGTAGAAGGTATTCATGGCGCCCATGTTGTGGCTGCCGATGGTGCGTATGTCAACACCTTTTACCAGCCTGCCGGCGATATAGGCAGATGGCAGGGAGCCGATAAAATAGGCAGCAATCACCGCCAGAACAGAAGCCAGTATCTCATTCATGTTTGTTTAATTCTCCTTAAGATGCCTGGTTTTCAGACCAGGGCTTCATATCCAGCAGTTTAAGCCTGAGCCTGGTTTCGCCGTTCCACTCATCCTGTTCCAGGTTAAATGCAATATCCATGCGGCTTTTAACGTCTTCCAGGTTATCACCCTGCCCGAATGCAACCACGTCCCACACCGCACCGCAGTTTTTCACCTGCAGCCTGAGATGTTTGCCGGTGGCGCCCATCTGCCGGCACTTTATTACTTCAACGCCACGACTGAGGAGTACCGGCACTGGATTGCCCCTGCCAAAAGGGGCGAGGGCAGATATCGCCTGGTAGGCTCTTCCACCGATCTCGTTAAGGTTGACTTCAGCATCTATCTCAAGAGAAGGTTGTAATTCTAGCCCTTTCAGTTTTTCTTCGGCAATTCTCGTCATCTCCTGCAGGAACTGGGGGAGGTTAGCAGTTTTCAGGCTGAAACCGGCTGCCTGAGGATGGCCTCCATAGCGGCTCAAATAACCGGAAAGGCTGTTTATGGCAGAGATAATATCAAACTCAACTATGGAGCGGCAACTGCCCTGGCACAACTTCTGGCCGGTTTTTACTACGATTGTCGGGCGGTAAAACTCGTTGGCTATTCTGCCGGCTACCAGCCCGATTATCCCCGCCGGATATTCATCAGCACGGGCAACCAACAGGCTTCCCGGTTCTTGCTTGAGGATCTGCGCTTTGGCATGGTTACAGGCTTTGAGTGTCATCTTCTGCCGTTCAAGATTCTGTTCCTCCAGCCTGGTAGCCAGCCGATGGGCTTCCTTCCAGTCCTCAGTTACGAGCAGGTTGTAGCCGCCAAGTGCGTGCTCAAGCCTGCCAGCGGCGTTCAGGCGGGGCGCAAGTGCCCAGGATACGTCTTCTGAGGTTACTTTTCCCTGGGCAAGGCCGGCAAACTCCATCATCATGCTTATGCCAAGGCGGGGGTTGGAATTAATCTTCTCAAGCCCCCTTTTTACCAGGTAGCGGTTTTCGTTTATGAGGGGCATCATATCAGCAATCGTGCCCAGAGCCACCAGGTCAAGAAAATCGGCAACTTCGTCATCTTTGCCAATGCTCTCATATAATGCCTGCACCAGTTTATAACTAACCCCAACGCCGGCCAGTTCCCGGAATGGATAATCGCTGTCATTACGTTTGGGGTTTACCACCGCAACTGCTGCCGGTAGTTGTTCCAGCGGATTGTGATGGTCGGTGATTATAATGTCTATGCCCTTGCGTTTGGCCTGCCGGGTTTCGGCAATGCCGGTTATGCCGCAATCGGTGG
>CAYUUY010000079.1:0-2676 GCA_964448035.1 uncultured Candidatus Saccharibacteria bacterium | reverse complement strand
ATATTCCAATGAGAATTACTCAGGCAGGCGTAATGCCGATTATTTTTGCCCTTGCTTTAATGCTTTTTCCGACAACATTAGCAAATTTACTTCAAGGATCAAACATTCAGTGGGTTTCTAGTTCTTCTCAATGGATAATAGCAAATTTAAATCAAGGCACTTTTTTATATGGTTTATTTTACTTTTTGTTAGTTTTTGGTTTTACTTTTTTTTACACTTCAATTGTTTTTAATCCAAAACAAGTTGCTGAAAATTTACAAAAAAGAGGTGGTTTTATTCCTGGTGTTCGTCCTGGTAGAGAAACTGAAATATATTTAAAAACATTAATTTCGAGAATTAATTTGTTTGGTGGAATCTTTTTAGCGATTATTGCTATTTTACCTTTTATCGTGCAAAATATAGTTAAGATAGATACTTTATATTTAGGAGGCACTGGAATTTTAATTATTGTTTCAGTTGTGCTTGAAACAATGAGACAAATTAGAGCTCAATATTTAATGCGTTCATACGAATATTAAAATGAATGATATAAAAAGAATATCAAAAAAAGAAAAGCCAAAAGCGAACGATTTTTTTATTAATGAAGAAGCAGAAGAAATAAAATCTGAGCCAGTTAAAAATCGCTTTAAACTCTTTCTAATAATTATTTTTTGTTTTGTTATTGGAATGTCATGTTTTGCTTTTGGTTATTATTATGGAAAAGGCAAAGGAATAAATATTGGCTATTATCAAGCAAATCTTAAGAATGTTTCTGATAATCAAGAAAATTCAAGTAGTTTAAAAACATCGACTTCTCAGGCTAACAATGAAAAGGCTGGGCAAAAAGAATATATTGTAAAAGCTGGTGATACTTTGTTTAGTATTGGTTTAAAATATGATATGCCTTGGACAGAAATAGCAGAAGCAAATGGACTTTCCGAAGATTCAGTAATTACGGAAGGCCAAAAAATTAAGATTCCAACTGTTGCTGGAGCAAACAATTCTTCTGATTTTAAAGAATTTACTTTAACAGATGGTCAGATTGAAATTTTTCAGAAAGAAGCTGACAAAGGCATAAATTTATGGAGGCTTGATCCGATAGAGGTTTCAAAAAAAATAATTCCTGATAATTTTGGAATTTCTAATATAGATGTTTATTCTTTAATATCAAAAAATAATATTTCCGGTTCAGCAACAGTTGAAATTAACCACGAAGGAAAATTATACGAAGCTGAGTTAAGTCAACCTGGGAAAAAAGGCACAAACGGAATCTGGATTGTTAATTATGTCAAAGGAAAATAAGCTACCTAATTTGATAATTTTGGGGCCTCAAGGCTCTGGAAAAGGTACGCAAGCAAAAATAATTGCTGATAAATATGGTTATCAAATTTTAGGTACCGGTAATTTAATACGAAAAAGAACAGAACAAAAAGATCGTTTTGCTGATCAATTGAAACAAATTATTAATTCTGGTAAATTAGTGCCAAATAATTATTTATTTAAAATTTTTGAGTCTGCTTTTTTAAAAATTGATAAATCAAAACCAATAATTTTTGATGGTATTCCAAGAAATACAGAACAAGCTGAAAAGCTTAATCAGCTTTTAAATAAATACAAAATCAATCAACCAAAAGTTATCTATTTGTATATTTCTGATTATGAAGCTAAAAAAAGGATTACAACCAGAAAAATCTGTCCAAAATGCTTAAAAATATTTGATCCAACAATAGTAGGTTTTAAAAAGGGGATTTGTCCTAAATGTAATGAAAAATTAATTACGCGCGAGGACGATCAACCAAAAGCAGTAGAAAAAAGACTTAAAATTTTTCATCAAGAAACCGAACCAATCTTAAAATATTATCAACAAAAAAAACAATTAGTTAAAATTGACGGTACCCCAAAAATTAAAAAGGTGACAAAAAGTATTTATAAAAAAATTTTTAATGATTAAAGAATCTGAATATAAGAATGCAATTGAGTCTGGTAAAATTTTATCTGAATTATTATGTAAATTAGATAAAAAAATAAAAATTAATGTTTCTGGCAAAGAGCTTGATGATTTTGCATATAGCTTTATTACGAAAAAAAACGCTATTCCATCTTTTTTGCATTACCATGGTTTTCCTAAAAGTATTTGTTTGTCTTTTAACGAAGAAGTAGTTCATGGTATTCCTGGAGATAGAAGAATACAAGAAGGTGATTTAGTAAGTGTTGACGCCGGAGTTTTATTCAAAGGAATTCATACAGATGCTGCTTTTACAAAAATTGTTGGTAATTTTGAAAAAGAGCAAGATCAAAAAATAGTTTTAATTTGTAAAAAAGCGTTAAAAGTAGCTTCAAAAAATATTTTCGATAATCAAAAAATAGTAAATATGTCTAGCCAAATACAAAAGACTGTTGAATCAGCTGGTTTTGGTATAGTTCGTGATTATTGCGGTCACGGGATTGGAAAAAATCTTCATGAGCCACCATCTTTGCCTAATTTTGAACAACATGGCATGAGGGCTAGTTTTAAAATTGGTCAAATGTATGCTGTTGAGCCTATGGTTACAATAGGTTCTCCAAAAGTAAAAGTTGGTAAAAATAATTGGAGCGTGATAACTCTTGATATGTCAAAATCCGCTCATTTTGAGACTACTTTTTTACTTACAAAAAAAGGAGTAATTGATTTGGTGCCATGGGTATTAAAAAAATAAA
>CAYUUY010000078.1:0-2745 GCA_964448035.1 uncultured Candidatus Saccharibacteria bacterium | reverse complement strand
CATAGCTTTATCATTTTTTAAAAATGGTTGTATTAATTTGTTGTTCATAATTTTATTTATTTTATTTATATTATTTTGTATTATCTTCTATTATCTTTTAAGATTTAAAATATTGTTTCAAAAACACGCTATCAAATTTCCCAGCGAGAAATTTGCGCTCGCGCTCGGCCTCGCTCCCCCCTCTTTTCTCTCGAAAAGAGGGGGACCATGCTCGCTCGGCCTGCGCGACGGTTTTTTCAACAATATTTTAAATCCTATCAATTATTCTTAAAGAACAATCCTTTGTATTTTAACATGCTGGAATCTGGGTTGCTTGAGATCTTTTTTGTAAAGAATACCTGTTTTGGCTCCAATATGACTCACCACAGAACTGGCGTTAGCATTGCCTACGCGAATGGCTTCTTCAATTGTTTGACTATTAATTGTTTTATTTTTGATGAACACAGAAACAAATCCAGAAGTAAAGGCATCGCCAGCGCCAGTAGTATCAGCCGTTTTTTGCTGAAAAATACCTGCCTGCCAGATATATCTTCCGTTGGAAACACTAGCACCATTTTTACCTTTTGTCATTACAACAACGCCTTTTACTAAATCATCTAATTTTTTAAAAATCTGTTTTTCTCTCTTATACGGGATACTTGTAAAATGAGCTGCCTCTTCTTGGTTGCAAATAAATATCTCAAATTTATTTAACCATTCTGGATTTTTTTTCAGCCATTCCAATTCCTGCCACCCGGGATTAATGGCCAATTTTATGTTTTTGGAAACAGCAAATTGAATTACCTTTTTTAAGATATTTTTTTCTTTTCCTAAAGAGCCAAGACACATCCAACGTGTCTTTATTTTTTGCCAAGGAATCTCTCGCGCTGACAATTTTTCGGCACATCCTTTATAAGAAAGGATGGTTCTTTCACCTTGGGGCGTTAGGAAGATAACCGAATAAGCAGTCGGCACAAGATAATCTTTTTGAATAAAATCAACATCTATACTTTCTTTTTTTAATTCATTAATAATTGTCTGGCCGGAAACATCATCAGCAACGCGGCAAATAATGGCTGTCTTCAATCCCTGTCGAGCAAAAGTGACTGCAGTATTAGTAGCGCTACCACCAGTCATAAAATACACTTGGGGCACTCTTAATTTCGCCCCTAAGGGAAGGCAGATGCCTTTATTCGTTATAAAACAATCTCCAGTAACCGGCAAAAAATCAACGCCTTGAAAAAATCCATCGCGTGTCGCCGAACCAATTGTAATTACATCAAACATAATAAACACAATTTTTAATTTTCAATTTTTAATTTTTAAATAAACTGATTAAATTTTTAATTTTAAAACCATTTAAAAATTAGGACATTAAGAAATTATTTATAAAATTACAAAATTAAAAATTAAAAATTAATTAAGCCATTTTACTTTTTTGTATCATTTCCTTTACTGTTTGCTTTATTGCTTTTTTCCCAAGACCATATTTTTCTATTAGTTCTTCTGCTTGGCCACTTTCTCCAAATTGATCATTTATTCCCATAAATCTAATCGGCAAAGGATAATTCTGGCTTAAAAACTCGGCTATGGCTGAACCCATACCACCAGCTATTTGATGTTCTTCCAAAGTAATAATGACTTTAGATTTTTGAGCCCATTTTAGTATTAATTTTTCATCTAATGGTTTAATAGCTGAATTATTGATAACGGCTATTGATATACCTTCTTGTTCTAATTCTTGAGCTACTTCTAACGCCTTATAAACTAAATAGCCGCAAACAAAAATAGTAACGAGATTCCCATTTTCACGGGAATGACTGGGAGAATTTTCATTTTCACTCGCCATAGATGAGGGAACCCAGAGGGTTTGAGATTTGCCAATTTCAAAAGGAGTTTGTTCTGTTGTAAAAACAGGTGATTTTTCCCGAGGTAAACGAATATATACTGAGTTTGGATATTCAACAGCAGAAAGAATGGCTTTGCGGGCTTCTAAAGCATCAGCTGGACAGACAACTGCCATATGAGGCAAAACTCTCATTAAGCTGATATCTTCCAATGCCTGGTGACTTGCCCCATCAGGACCTACATTTAATCCTGTATGAGAGCCAATAATAATTACTTTCTGCTTATTATAACAAATTACTGTTCTGATTTGCTCCCAATTTCTCCCCGGTGAAAAAACAGCATAACTGCCAATTACAGGAATTTTTCCTGCTGCTGCCAAGCCAGCAGCTAAACCAACCATATTTTGTTCAGCAATGCCTAATTCAAAAAATCTTTCAGGGAAACGATTCTTAAACAAATTCATTCTTAAAGACTCGGTGACATCAGCGCATAAAGCTACTACTTTCTCATTCATTTCTCCAGCAATAACTAAACCCTCTCCAAAACCATCGCGAGGAGAAATTTGTTCAATTTCCTCAGTAAAAATCTTTGAGCTAAATTTAATGTTAGGATTAAGCATAACAAAAATTAAAAAATCAAAAGTTTGTCCTGAGCAAAGTCGAAGGATCAAAAGGCAAAATGAGTATTAAATTACAAATTTCAAATTACAAATTACAAATAAATTACAAATTACAAACATAATGATAACTCAAAACTCAAAACTATAAATTACAAATTACAAATTTCAAATTACAAACTGTTTGTATTTTGTATCTTGTTTCTTGTATCTTGTTTGTTTCTTGTTTCTTGTCTTTTTACCGTGTAAATTGAAAATTGATTGAAAATTTAAAATTGAAAATTAAAAATTATTAATCTATC
>CAYUUY010000077.1:0-2772 GCA_964448035.1 uncultured Candidatus Saccharibacteria bacterium | reverse complement strand
ACCTGGTGATCTCCATCCAATTCGATGACACCCAGGTCGATTTTGACGGCGCGCTGGTGCATGGCGATGGTGCAGATCGCATCCGATTCTTTGTGGAACTGCACCAGATCACGAATCGGCAGCAGGGAAAGCACATCCCCATTGGCGACCAGGAAGGTATTTTTCAGGTGGCTGATATTGGCCAGCGGCCCGGCGGTGCCAAGTGGGGTGGTTTCGTAGGCGTATTGGATGTCGAGATTGTAATGCGAGCCATCCTGGAAGAAGGCGCGCATCAGCCCGGACATGTGCCCGACCGTCCGGGTGACGTGGTTGATGCCGGCGGCTTTCATCTGATAGAGCAGGATCTCGAGGATGGTTTTGTCGCCAATCGGCATCATTGGTTTGGGGAAAACGCGGGTGTATGGGGCGAGGCGGGTGCCTTTCCCGCCGGCTAGTATCACTGCATGCATGGTATTCCTCCGGAATAGCTGTTAAGCTGTTGAGCTCTTAAGCTGTTAAGGTTTAATACTAGCTGATTACACGATAATTTGGTCATATTGTTTAAATTTAATTCCATTCTTGTCATTACTCTTTTGTTGAAGCGCTAAAAATGATTATTTTTGGATTTCTTAGCTTAACAGCTTCCAAAGGACTCCGCATGCACTGAGCGGAGCAACAGCTCAACAGCTTAACGCTCAACAGCTATCTCTCATATTTCCCTATTCTATACCTATCCAAATTATCACTGATCCACGCGATGGTGCGTTCGAGGCCGGTTTCCAGGTCGATCTGCGGGGCCCAGCCTAAGGACTCACGCGCTTTGGTGTTGTCGGAGAGCAGACGCATGACTTCGGATTTCTGGGGTCGCAGGCGGGCCGGGTCCTGGTGGATGGGGAGGTCGGGTTTCCGGAGTATTTGCAGAATAATCTCGGTTACTCGACCAATTGTAACTTCATAACCTGTTCCAAGATTGAAAGTTTCTCCGGAAACCAGCTGTTGAGCTGTTGAGCTGTTAAGCTGTTGGGGGCTAGGGGTTAGGGGTTGAACGGCGGTCAGAAGCGCTTGGCCGGCGAGGAGGAAGCCGGAGACGGTGTCGTCGACGTAGGTGAAGTCGCGGCGGGTATCGAGCGAGCCGAGGTCGAGGTGATCCTGGGTGAGGGCCTGGGTGATGATGGTCGGGATGACGGCGCGGGCAGACTGTCCCGGACCATAGGTGTTGAACGGCCGCACGATGATGGTGGGGACTTCGAAAGAACGGTGGTAAGCTTCGACGAGTTTGTCCGCGCCGATCTTGCTGGCGGAGTAGGGCGATTGCCCTTGCAGGGGGTGGCTCTCGTCGATGGGGACGCGCAGGGCCGTGCCGTAGACTTCGCTGGTGGAGGTGTGCACGACCGGGATGCCCAGCTGCCTCGCGGCTTCGAGGATGTTGAGGGTGCCGAGCACGTTGGACTGCACGGTCTCGACCGGGTGGACGTAGGAGTAGGGAATCGAGATCAGGGCGCCCAGGTGGTAGATCAGGTCGCAACCCCGGGCGGCTGCGAGGATGGCGGAGGGGTCGCGCAGATCGCCGAAGATGATTTCTATTTGGGAGAGCTCGTGTTTGGGGAGGAGGGAGAGTAGACCGATGTCGGCGCGGGAGTTATATCTTATATAAGCTGTTAAGTTCTTAAGTTCTTGAGTTCTTGAGGGAAGAACATCGTTAGAGATTGTTGGGTTGAATTCGGTGGATAATAATTTTCTAGCAAGATTTGATCCTATAAATCCACCTGCACCTGTGAGTAGAATTTTCATGGAAATCTCCCTGGTAGTTATTGAGTTCTTGAGAACAGTTGTTGAGGTGTTGAGTTCTTAAGAACTTATGAACTTATGATCTTATGAACTTAAGCACCCTTTTGCCTATCAATGTTTTTATTTAATGAGTTTATCATTTTAGTGATTTGATTTGCTTCTGATATCAGGTATTGATATTTATCTTCTGGAATCCAATTACGCAATTTGAATAGTTCTATCATGGTCATTGTTTCGAATAAGGAACCTCTGGCATACATTAGGAAGTGTTGAAACTCTTTAATTGAGTATCGACCTTTTCCTTCTGCAATATTCAAGGGGACCGACATTGCTGATGCTTCAATTTGATCTATCAAGCGAAAATGTTTCTTTTCTGTGTCTAAATTTTCAGATAATTCAATTATTACATTAGCAAATTCCAGGCTTTTTTGCCAAACCAATAAATCTTTATATGCAAGTGTAGTGAGTTCTGCCATGATGATTACCTCCGGTAAGTTGTTAAGCTGTTAAGTTGTTAAGCTGATAAGTGATTATAAAGATCGGACGCAAAATCTAAGTAAAAAATAAGATTACTTAATTAATTATCTTTTTTTATTCCAATAATAACTATTTTTAAATTCTACTGCTTTTTTCCCTTTATAGCTCAACAACTTAAGAGCTTAATCGCTGTTCTTTTTCTTAATAACTCATGAACTTAAGAACTTAAGAGCTATTCCTCCTGAGGAGGAAGCAAATTCATCAATTGCTCAGCCAATGACTGCACGCCGGTGAGGTCTCCTTGTTGGGCCAGGTGGGAGAGGTGTTTCAGGATGGCGGTGGTTTCGGTGGACGTCAGCGGGGTGTCGAGCGGGTGATCCTGGAGCAGGTGCGCGGTGCTGGAATCAGGCCTGGCCAGCTGGGACATCAGATCGGGCAGGACGACAGTGCGGATCCCAGTGCGACGCGCTTCCTGGATCAGTCGCATACGCCGGATCGGGTGAATGTTATGGATGGTGTAGACGATCA
>CAYUUY010000076.1:0-2802 GCA_964448035.1 uncultured Candidatus Saccharibacteria bacterium | reverse complement strand
CACTAATTTAAAATAAATTAACTGGGGGCAGAAAGGATTATTTTATCCTTTCTTTTGATATGATACAGTTAGCACCTGAAAAATAGACGAAAAATTATTATCAAGGTTGAACCTCGATAGAGTTAAGCTTTTTAATGGGTTGGTATTTCAAATGGTATCCGCCACGCTTTTAAAGCGATAATGACGTCAAAAAAGATGCTCCTGTTTTTTAAGTAGTAAAAATCATATTTTAATTTTTCTTTGGCATCTTCCACTGAAGAACCATGGGGATAGTTTATTTGAGCCCAACCAATAACTCCGGGTTTGATTAGAGACCGAAATTGATAATAAGGAATTTTCTCTTTAAAAAGTTCTGTCAATTTGGATTCTTCTGGCCGCGGGCCGACAAAGGAAACATCTCCTCTTATAATATTCAATGTCTGAGGGATTTCATCAAAATGCAAAAATCTCAGAATCCTGCCAATCCGCGTAATCCGCGGGTCATTTTGTAGTGTCCAAGCCGGACCAATTGAATCAGCTCTTTCCACCATTGTCCTAAATTTGTAAATATAAAATTCCTTTCCTTTTAAGCCGCTGCGAATGGATTTGTATAAAATCGGGCCCGGCGAATCTATTTTGATTAATAAGGAAATTATCGGCCATAACGGCAAAGACAAAATAAATAATATAATGCCGCCGACTAAATCGCATCCTCTTTTTAGATTATCATATAATTCCCAATTTTTATTATAATAATTTTCTACAAACCACAACGGATGAAGAAGTTCTATCGGAATTTTTTGGATCGTCAATTCATAAAAATCAACTAAATTAATAATTTTTACCCTGCAGTAAAAATCCGAAAATTGAGAAAAAAGGCAAAATAAATCATCTGCCAAAGAAGAATCAATAACCAAAATATCAATTCCTTTCTCCTCCATTTCTTTTACAGGTATCTCTCTATCCTCTTTGATATCTTTCGGGGATAAAATTTGATTTATCTGGTAGCCTAATTGCGGATGTTCTTTCAAAAAAATGTTTATTTCTTCTGCCTCAAATGCATCAGAGATAACCCAAACTTTAATCCGCGGAATCTTAATTAAACGGTTAAAAAGACCCCTCCAAACTAAAAACAAAATTAAGGAAAAGAGGATGGTGAAAAACAAAACTATCTTGGGGGCAAGCGAAGGGACAAGTAAATAAAAATAGATAACAGCGATTATCGCGCCAATAGCAAATAACTCAAAAACCATTTCAAAAAACTTTCTCCGATTAGCCGCGTATCTTAATTCGTAAAGATGGCCGATTAAAAATAGAATCACCCAGAGAAAAAAAATAAAAGAAAACGGCGGCAAACATTGCCTAAAAATCTCATAATCAAAAGGCCAACCATGCCTGACTATTATTGCCGCAACCAAAGCAATATAAAAAATAACTAAATCGCCAATTACCAAACAAAAAGTTTTGACCTTATTCGACAGCATTGTTTTGAGCGTTTATCAATAATTATCAATAATTATAATTTTAAAACTTGAAAAATCAAAACTATGGCAATCGCGGTATAGCCGCCGGCTACAACATCGTCTAAAACAATCCCCCAACCGCCATAAAGATATTCAATCATATTAGCTGGTAAAACTTTAACCGCGTCAAACAAACCATAGATAAAGAAAATTGCCCCAAACATTGCTAAAGACAAATCAGAAAACCAAATCGTTGCTGTTAAAACTCCAACTATTTCATCTATAATTATCTTTTTGCAATCTTTTTTTTGAAATAATTTTTCTGCCTCAGTAGTCAGAGGGATGGAAACGATAATTAAAATTAAAGTAATCAACGCCTTCTGCCAAAAAGAAAACGGATGAACTAAATAGGCGACGATACTGCCTAAACCAACGCCCATTAATCCGGGAATTAGCGGGGCATAACCCAAACCAAAACAAGTAGCAAGAAATTTTATTGAGGAATCTTTCAAATTAAAAAAATTATTCTTAAAAATCATTTCTGAGCAAGACGGGGTTTTACCCCCTCGTTAGAAAAAGCGTTTTTGTAAAAAGAATGGAACAAGCCAAAGGCAAATCCAAAGGCATAGTGCCAAAAAGTCAATGTTAAGTTAATAACTGCCCCGCCAGCCATCATTCTTAAAACATAGCTGATGCCGGCGCAGAGAGAACAAACATATCTTATATGCTCCAGCCAAAGCGTATAAACCATATTGACCATTAGATAGGAAACAGCGATAACTGCAAATTTTAAATTAATCTCCAAGCTTAACCAGAGGCCTAAAATTATTAAGATCAAACTTACAAAAAGCGCTACTCCGGGATTTAATTTCCCAGAAGCAATTGGCCTTTTTGACTTTTCTGGATGTTTTCTATCTTCTTCCTTATCCAAGACATCATTGAAAAGATAAGCTACCCCAGTAAACAAGCAAAAAAGCAAAAATGCCTCGCCAGTCCTCAAAAATAGCTGACAATCAAAAATCAAGCCGGCAAAAAGCAGAGGCAAAAAGACAAAAGCGTTTTTCAGCAGTTTTTTCGGCCGAAAACTAAGAAAAATATAATACAAGCTGGACATAAAAAATTATAAAGTTAATTCTTTTTGCGGATTTTTCTTTTTTATAAATTGTGTTATTTTTGTAACAAATTCTTTGGCAGTAAAAATAGCATTCTTTGCTTCTTCTTCTGATATTAATACATCAGGTTCATCATAAGTAAATTTATTGCGCTTCTTTCTCATTCTATTAAAATACTCTACTAAATCAGAAAATTTTAAACCCAAAACATTTTCAGCAAAAATCACTACGGTCTTATGCTGTTGACC
>CAYUUY010000075.1:0-2811 GCA_964448035.1 uncultured Candidatus Saccharibacteria bacterium | reverse complement strand
TTACTTACAAAAAAAGGAGTAATTGATTTGGTGCCATGGGTATTAAAAAAATAAAATCGAAATTATTTCAAATGATTAATAAATCCTTGCATCATAGATTTAATTATGGTAATATTATGAAAGATAAATAAAAACAAATTGGGGTATTTGCCCTGTATAATTTTTATTTAAGGGGGAAAATTTATGTCAGAAAAAGATCAAAAAATTAATCTTGAAGGGACAATTGCAGAAGCGTTGCCTTCAACAACCTTTAAAGTCCAACTAGAGAATGGGCATTTAATAATTGCCCATTTAGCTGGAAAAATGCGAATGAATTATATTAAAGTAGTTCCTGGAGATAAAGTTATTGTTGAAATGTCTCCTTATGATTTAACAAAAGGCAGAATTACAAAAAGATTATAAAAAATGAAAGTAAGAGCATCAGTTAAAAAAATTTGTAACAAGTGTAAAATTGTGCGACGCAAAGGTGTTTTGCGAGTAATTTGTGATAATCCAAAACATAAACAAAGGCAAGGATAAAATGGCTAGAATTGCTGGAATTAACCTTTCTGACAATAAGCAAATTTACGCGGCTTTAACCGCAATTTATGGAATTAATTTTTCAAGCTCTAAAAAAATTCTTGATTTAGCTAAAATTGATTCTGCAAAAAAAGTTAAAGATTTAACCGAAGCTGAAGTTGATGAAATTAGAATTTTAATTGAAAAAAATTATAAAGTTGAAGGAGATTTACGCTCTCAAGTTTCGCAGAATGTAAAAAGACTTAAGGAAATTGGGACTTATCGTGGGGAAAGACATAGCAAAAATTTGCCAATTTATGGTCAAAGAACTAAAACTAATGCTAGAACAAAAAGAGGCAAAAAAATAACTATTGGTTCAGGTAGAAAAAAATCTGCTGATAAAACTTAATAAATAATTATTAAAATTATGGCTAAAAAAAGCAAAAAAACAACTGGGAAAAAAAAGAAAATTCAATTGCGAAATGTTCATTCAGCTGTTTTTTATGTTCAATCAAGTTTTAACAACACAATGATTACAATGACTACTGAACAAGGAGATGTTTTAGCAATTTCTTCTGCTGGCCAAATGAATTTTAAAGGAACAAAAAAATCAACTCCTTTTGCTGCAACTTTGGTTGGTAAGAATATTGTTGAAAAAGCAGCAAATTATAATATTAAGGAAGCAATAATTTATGTATCCGGAGTTGGTTCTGGGAGAGATTCTGCGGTGCGTACAATTGCTACTTCTGGAATAACAATTAATCAAATTACTGATATTACACCAGTTCCACATAATGGTTGTCGTGCCAGAAAACCAAAAAGAGTTTAAGGAGTAATTATGAGCGAAAGTTTATGTAAAAAATGTCGCAGAGCTGGTCAAAAACTTTATTTAAAAGGTGAAAGATGCTTGTCGCCAAAATGCGCTTTTACTCGAAGAAGCTATATTCCTGGACAACACGGACCAAAATCTCGAACTCGATTATCTGATTACGGAAAACAATTGCGTGAAAAGCAAAAAGCTCAAGCAATTTATAATATTACTGCGAATCAATTAAAAAAATATTTTCAAAAAGCTTCTAAAAATAAAGAAGCAACCAATGAAGTTTTAATGCAGGCTTTGGAGTTACGATTTGATAATATTTTGTATAGATTAAATTTAGCAGATTCGCGTAGGCAAGCAAGAACAATGATTAAAGATGGTCATTTTTGTATTAATAATATTAAAAACACTGTTCCTGGAAGAAAAATTAAAATTAATGAAAAAATAAGTTTAAGAAGAGAAAAAGGTAAATTAATAACTGAGATTAAAGAAAAAATTAAAAATGTAAAAACAGCCAAATGGTTAGAATTAGATAAATCAAAATTAGTTGGAGTAATTAAAAATATTCCAACTCGAGATCAGATTGATGCTGATATAGACGAATCATTAATAATTGAATATTTTTCTAGATAATAATAATTTTGGAGGAATAATGACAGAAATTACTAGCCCAGAAATTAAAAAATTAAAAGAAACAAAAAATTTAGCTACTTTTGAAATTGGCCCACTTTTTCCTGGTTTTGGGGTTACTGTTGGAAACGCACTGCGAAGAGTAATGTTTTCTTCGCTTGAAGGTTATTCATCTGTGGCTGTTAAAATTAAAGGCGCTGCGCATGAGTTTACAACGCTTCCAGGGGTTGAAGAAGATGTTATTAGAATAATTTTAAATCTGAAAATGATAAATTTTAAACTCGTTGGTACTGATTTGGCAGTTTTAAAATTAAATGAAAAAGGAACTAAAAAAGTTACTGCAAAAAACTTTGAAAAAAATTCAAGCGTTGAAATTATTAACCCGGATCAAGAAATAGCAAATTTATCAAAAAATGGTGAACTTAGTCTTGAAATAACGATTAAAAAAGGGATTGGTTATGTCCCTTCTGAAAGAGCAGATAAAGAAAAAAAAGCTCTTGGCACAATTACTCTTGACGCTAATTATTCGCCAATTGAATTAATCAATTTTAAAGTTGAAGATACTCGAGTTGGGCAAATGACAAATTATAATAAAGTAGTAATGGATATAAAAACAGATGGCAGTATTAAACCAGAAGAAGCAATCGAAAAAGCTGCTTCTATTTTGGTTTCCCAATTTTCAGATATCGCGCAAAAAGCAGGAAAAAAACCTCAAAAAAAATTAAAAGAAGTTAAAAAAGACACTGGATATTCAGAAGCAGTTAAAAAAATGCAAATTGAAGAATTAGGACTTTCTAGCAGGACAACTAATGCACTACTTTCAGCAAATATTAAAAACGTAGGTAACTTAATAAAAAATTCAG
>CAYUUY010000074.1:0-2938 GCA_964448035.1 uncultured Candidatus Saccharibacteria bacterium | reverse complement strand
TCCTTTGAAAATGTTTATGTAACAAAACCAGAAGATGGTTTATATAAAGTTGAAAAGAAAAAATTTGAAGATGTGTTCAACGAAAATGCACCAAAAACGGGATCTGAAACATTTATACACGAATCCGTTAAAAAATCTAAAAGGGTTTGGACTAAACCTTTCATGGCGGGTTCTGATGATTACGAAGCTATAGCCACGTCATCTAGTGCGTTAAATATGATAAATGGTTCAGAAGTTACGTTTGGTATGAGTGGTAATCTTCGTTTGAAGAATTTGTTTAAATATGGTTCTGTTATAGATATTGAAACTGAAGTAGCTGATTATACGGATTACCAAGGGAAATATATACTGCAAACATCTTATTTAACTTTGGTAAAAACGCGTTCTAATTATACGGCTGTAGCTATGTTTTCTGGCATAAGGTCTAATATAAAGCACGGTGGTTCTAGTGCGGGTGGTGGTGTTTGATTTTTTTTGTTCGAAAAACCTAAAAATGAGAAAGGGTAGTTAATTCATGATCAAAGATGATAATACAGAAAATAGTATTAATGAGAATTCTGGTATGATTTTAAACAAACTAATAGAAGAATTAATTGAATCGGATATATTAGAAACCACACCAAAAAGAAAAGGTGCAAAAAAACAACCAGTATCAAATACTAAAAGAAAGTCTATACGAACTAGCCAAAAAAAATCCAGAAGACGTAATAGAAAGTAATATGTATTACTTTTTTTGTATAGATAATACTATATTGAGTCTTTATACTTAAATACATTTTTTCCGAGGATAAATATTTAAGATATGAATTTGTGATTTCGTATGATAGTATAAAGGGATTTAAATATGGTTAACATTGACACAAACGAACGAAATGTATTAGATAAATTTGTGTTTGAACATGTGTGTGAAGAATTATATAAAGACAAAAAACATAGAAATGATTTAATTTTGAATGAAGGCGTGCTAGATTTTGTCAAACGCGCTTCTTCGTATAAACCAAAACAATTAATTTCATTATTTGATTCTAAGTACAAAAAATTAAAAAAGCGTGTAGATTCGGAAAAGAAGACCCTAGATAAATATGGCATAAGCACAGTGAAAATAGAAAATGTTATAAAAAAAGAAGTGAAAAAACATAACACGTTTATAGAAAAAGCAGTTAAAGAAAACACATCTGAAGGCGATAGAAAAAGTATTGTTGTTAAGATATCAAACATAAACCCCCCAGATATATTAATTCCTTTATTAATCGTTGTCACGTTTACTGCTTTAAAAATTGTTTTAGCTGGAGCTATGGGAACAATAGTATTAGAACTTTTCGGTCTGGTTGGTATCAGCGTTTCCAAGATATCAAATAGTGTTATTTCAGTTATATTAGTTATTTTACTTTCAACATTCTTTGATAAAATTACTAGAATGTTTGTTATAGATAAAGGTAAATCGAAATACTACGCGATAATAAAACAAGCAGTAGAAGCGCCTTTTTATATATATTTCATTTCAACCATATCTGGCAGCTATCTCACCGGTATAATATTAAAAATAGTATCTTATCTAATTGAAAAATTAAACATACATTTAATCAAAGATTCCAAAAAGTTTGGTAATACTGCTGGAATTGTGAGAATAACCGTGGCTATAGATATAGCTAAGAATGTTATGGAAGCGTTTTTATTAGGAAGATGGGAACTCATAGGTACACCCATGATGAGTATGGGATGATATGGTGTTATTATGAGTTCTAAAATAAAAATAAGTAATGATGTACTTCAGTTAGCTAAAAAGAAGAATTTGTATAAAAACGATCCTATAAAATTCGTAGAAGAATGCGTAAAACTGCCAATACCTGGTGATAGTGAAAATATGAAATTATACGAACCACAAAAAAAGATTTTAACAGAATTTTTTAGTGATCATCATTTAATAATGCTTAAATCTAGACAGATAGGTATGAGTACGTTGTGTCAAGCGATCATAACCTATATATTCACATTTTTTGATAACTGTGTTGTGGGTATAATAAGTCGAGATAGCAAAGAATCTTCCGATTTTTGTCGAAAAGTTTGTGCTATGATAGACGCATTACCATCCTGGCTTCAACCTAAATACGAAAACAAATCTATACAATATATAGTATTGAAAAATGGATGCCAATTACACACATCAGCGGTTTCACCTGCGAATCCTGGAGCGGTTTTTCGTTCTAAAAGTTTGACTTTGTTGGTGTTAGATGAAGCTGCACACATATTAAATATCAGCGAAGCGTGGACTGGTATGGCTAGTACTTTATCCAAAACACAACAAGTAGCAAAAAGAAAAGGGGTCCCATTTGGAACTGTTATATTATCCACGCCAAATAAAACGGAAGGTGTGGGAAAATGGTTTTTTCAAATGTGGTCTTCGGCTATTAGAAATGAAAACATATTTAAACCACACAGAATACATTGGAAAGAAATACCCGATTATGCAAACGACCCGGAATGGTATGATCACCAATGTAAAATGATGAATAATGATAGAAATCGTATAGCACAAGAGTTAGAATTAAAATTCGTTGGTTCAGATACCTGTTTATTCGAAGAAGATGTCCAGATGCAACTTCAAGAATCACATATAGCCGAAGTAGAAAAATTACCAATACCTGTTGCTAGAGGTAAGGGTGAGTTGTGGAAATTTAGAGAGTTGCATCGACATCACTTTCATATAATAGGCATAGATGTGTCTACTGTTTCTGGTAAAGATTTTTCAGCCATAGAAGTAATGGAATACCAGACAATGCAACAGATTATGGAATTTCATGGCAAATTGGATCCAAAAGAGTTAGTTGATGTGGTTAGGGTAGTAGCTGCATATTGTCCACACAATATAATATGTGTTGATAATCAAGGGGGATACGGTCAATCACTATTATATGATTTATATTATTGATTAATTTAA
>CAYUUY010000073.1:0-2991 GCA_964448035.1 uncultured Candidatus Saccharibacteria bacterium | reverse complement strand
CACCCGCTAAAGGTCACATACAAAATGACCAGGGATTAGGCTGGAGAGCCTAGCAAAGTATTAATGAATCCCAACCAGGGTTTGGTGGTTTGATGCCAAAAGCATCAATAAATCCAGCAATCTCACAGGACAAGGATTCTGCAAAAAACTCACTCTTTCCCGACGCTTGGCGTCATCCCGCACTCACACACGAGTGCATAACCGACGCCTTGCGTCACCCCAGTGGCAAGTGCCATCTCACCACGTACCACATTGGGTACATGGCAGGACTGGCACTATGCCACCAAACCGATCACAAAACTTATTGCACGTACCTTCGGGTACATCTCCCTTCGGGGGGAAATGCATAATAAATAAGTTAAGTGGTCGGTTTTTTTTATCTCAAAAGTTAGAGGTCAAATCTAAAAAACATAACTAATAATTAATAAACAGTTCTCGTCCCGCGTACGCAGAACTCAAACATTAAGCAAGAATATCATTGGGAGGAGTAAAAAGACGAAGCAGTCTCAATCTCTTTGTCGTTCTGAGTCCGCCAGAGGTGAAACGAAGTCTTGATACGAGCTGAGCTCGATCGGGATCCCGTACGCCAAAGGCTGTCGGAAAATCTAGCGCGTAAGCGCGAATATTCGAATCCTTCGGATTCTAGATCCCTCCCCTGCCAAAGGCAGGGTCGGGATGACAATTCAAGAGATTGCCTCGTCGTCTCGCCCAAAGGGCGAACTCCTCGCAATGACAATATTTTTTGAATGCAACATGCTATCTACTGGCTACTGCTACGATTTTATGCTATAATTTAAAGGAATTAAATAAAAGCTAAAAACTATTAGCTAATAGTTGGTTTTGATTTATATAATTTGTTATTTTTGTAGACGTAGACTCAAATAATGATGCATTGAGATTGCCGCGTCATCCTGCATCTGGCAGGATTCCTCGCAATGACATTTCTCTACTATTTTCCGATGGCTACTAGCTAATGGCTATTAATTACTATTTATGAAAATTCCGGAACTAGCAAAAAAACTTAATCTAAACCCAACCCTTCTCAGAAAAAAATTAACTGAGCTTGGTTATGATTTGGGTAAAAAATCAAAAAGCGTTCGCGATGATATGGCAGAGGAAATTATTCAAAAAATTCAAGCCGAGAACGAAGCAGAAAAAGCAAAAGCTGAAAAACAAGAAAAAGCAAAAGAAAAAAAAGTGATTAAAGAAAAAGCAAAATCAGTTGAACTTGGCGAAGTAATTACAGTCAAAAACTTTGCTGCAAAACTTGAGTATCCAGTAACTGAACTAATGACAACACTAATTAAAAACGGAATTATGGCAGCAATAAATGATAATATTGATTTTGAAACTGCTTCAATCATTGCTGAAGATCTTGGTTTTAAAGTAAAAAAAGCAAGCGTTAAAAATGAAGTGGAAGCTGAAGCTGAAAAAGTTGATGATAAAGAACTGGAAGTCCGACCGCCAGTAGTAACAATTATTGGCCATGTTGATCATGGTAAAACCAGTTTGCTCGATAAAATCCGCGAAGAAAAAGTAGTTGAATCTGAGTCTGGCGGCATTACTCAAGCGATTTCATCTTATCAAGTTGAAATTGATTATAAAAAAGATAAACGAAAAATTACTTTTATTGATACTCCTGGCCACGAGGCTTTTGCCGCGATGCGGGCTCATGGCGTAAAAATTACAGACTTGGCAGTTTTAGTTGTGGCAGCTGACGACGGAGTAAAACCGCAAACTGTAGAAGCTGCTAATTTTGCCAAAGCAGCTGGCGTGCCAATACTGGTAGCAATAAATAAGATCGATAAACCAGGCGCTGATGTAAATAAAGTTAAAAAAGGTTTATCAGAAATTGGGCTTTCAACAGAAGACTGGGGAGGTTCTACTGTAGCTGTAGAAGTTTCAGCAAAAACTGGTCAAGGAATTGAAGAAATGCTGGAAATGATTTTAACAGTGGCTGAGCTTGATCCTCAAAAAGCTGCTTTTTTTGGACTTGCTACTGGAGTTGTAATTGAATCACATATGGATCCGCGCGTTGGAGCAACTGCTACAGTTTTAATTCAAAAAGGCGAATTAAAAAATGGCGACCGGGTTATAGTTGGTTCAGTTGAAGGAAAAATCAGACGGCTTTTAAACGACAAAGGCGAGAGCATAAAATCAGCTTTTCCTTCTGAACCAGTACAAATAATCGGACTTTCAAGTGTGCCAAAATTTGGAGATATTTTATTTTCTTTTTCTTCGGATAAAGCTGCTCGCGAATACCAAAATAAAATTTTACAACGTCAAAGCGCTAAAAGTTTAGTTAAAAACACAATTGGAATTGGCGAGATTGCTGAAGGCGTTAAAGAAGGAAAAATTAAAGAATTAAATGTAATAATTCGCGCTGATGTTACTGGTTCTGCTGAGGCAATTAAAGATTCGCTTGAAGCTCTAGGCGAAAAAGATATAAAAATTAATGTTCTTGTTTCTGGTGTTGGTAAAGTTACAGACCGCGATATTTCTCAAGCTGAAGCAACTGGCGCACTGGTACTCGCTTTTAAAACCAGTGTTAGCCCAAGCGCGCAAAAATTAGCAAAAGAAGCAAATGTTAAAATTGCAACTTATGATATAATTTATCAATTGCTTGATGATGTTACTTTAGCCTTAGAGGGCTTGCTTGAACCAGAAATTGTAGAAACAAAAGTTGGTAAAGCAAAAATTTTGGCGATTTTCAGAACTACCAAAGCTCATAAAATTATTGGCTGTAAATTAAATTCAGGATTTGCAGAAAAAGATTTGAAAGTTTTAATTTTTAGAGATAAAACTAAAATTGGTGAAGGAAAAGTTGAATCTTTGCAAAAGGCAAAAGATTCTGTTTCTCGCCTTGAAGCAGAAACCGAGTGCGGAATTGGACTTGATACAAATGATTCAATTGAAATTGGCGATAAATTAACTTTCATAAAATTAGAAGAAAAGTTGAGAAAGCTTAAAAGATAAGCTCGTGCTGTCATT
>CAYUUY010000072.1:0-3061 GCA_964448035.1 uncultured Candidatus Saccharibacteria bacterium | reverse complement strand
CAATAGCCGCCGACAAGTATAAAGAAAAATTCTTAATTCTGGAAAAATTGCTTTTTAAAAGTTCGATGTATTTATTCATTGAATTTATTTGTCAAAAGAAGTTTGCAAGTCAAACTATCATGGTTTTTCTCAATCTGAATTAATTTCTTACAAAATATCACATTCTTTCAAAGGATAAATTCATCATCAATATTTTTCGCTCCAAAAGAAGAAAGAATCTTATCGTATTGATTTTTGATTCTGTCAGCATTATCCTGTATGCTTTTATAAATTCTTTTCCTTGGAGAAAGCACTTCTTTCGTCCACATTGCATCATGTACCAAAACATGTAAATGCCTGATTTTTGGATCACATAATACTTCATCAAGAATTTCATAACGCCAATAACCGGTACTGTCCGCACAATACTTGTAATTTTTTTTAAAGAAAGAGGAATAAACGTTAATCAATTCTCCATACAGAAAATTTTCACAGTTTAAAATAAAAGGGGTGGTATTATGAAACGAAAAGACCTCTAATTTGATATTGAACACATTTTCAAAATAATCTTTATCAATCTTTATATATTTATCCAGTTCTTCTACTGTTTGAACACTATAATAATGTGAATCAAAATGCAGCCCGATGTAATGCCCTAAAGATTGGATTTCTTTGAGTATATCAGAAAAATAACGTTCGAATATATTATAGAATTCACTGTGAATCTGGAAAAAATATGTAGTTCGAACGCCTAATTCATTTTCGATTTTCGCCATATCTAATGCAATATCGGGTGAAAATTCCACATCGTGTCTCCAAATAATATCTTTTCTCTCACTAACAAAATTATCGGAAAAAGATATAAACTGAAAATTATTCGCAATAGCCAATTTTAATAATTTCCGATAATTATTCAACGTAAAATAATCAAACTTATATTTTTCTCTATTTGTCATAACTTATTTAGCCGGTATCCCTTTAATTGTTGAGTTGGAATCAAAATTTTTTGTTACAACTGCACCTGCTCCTACTATTGCATTTTCGCCAACAGATTTATCCGGTAAAATAGTAGAATTAGCACCTATATAAGTACTATCGCCAATATTTACTCTTCCTAAAATAACAGCATTTGGAGCTATGGTAACAAAATTTCCGATAGTGGAATCGTGCATGACATTGCATCCAACATTGAGTTTTGTAAAATTGCCAATTCTTACATTTGAGGAAACATTTACCTGATGCTGAATAATTGCCCCTGTACCAATTATCGAACTTTTGGAAATTTTAGCCGTTGGGCTTATTATCGTTTCAAACTCGAATCCATATTTTGAATATTCTAAAAATAATTTTTTTCGTGTCGAGGGAAAATCAGGTGTTATGACTAAAGGGATATGTTTATAATTTTGAGATATAATCTTTATCATATTATCTGTACCAATAATTGGATAACCCCAGTAACTTTCTTTTAGATTATTATCAATAATTCCAATGATTTTATATCCGATTTCTTCGCACAATTCAATTATTTCATGAAAACCACCAACAAGAATTATTTCCTTATCCATTTAAAGCTTTATTTAAAGTTTCCACAATAAAATCAATCTCATCATTTGTAAGAGAACCATACATGGGAAGTGTAATTTCGTTGTCCGTTATATATTCAGTTTTTGGCAGTGTAGCTTTATACTGACTATAAATAGAAAATTTGTGAACGGCAGGATAATGTACACTTGTCTGAATGCCGGCAGCATGTAAATTTTCTCTTATTCTATCTCTTTTTTCAGAAGTCGAATTTTTTAGTACAATCGGCAAAATATAATTTGAAACGAATTCGGTATTATCCGCAAAAGGCACGGCGATACCTTTAACTTTGGAAAGTTGTTCAATGTATCTCTTGCGAACATTTATGCGTTTCTTCAAATCATCAGACAACTTCTTCATTTGAACAACACCAATAGAAGCACGTATATCATCCATTCGGTAATTGTACCCCAATTCTAAAATATCGTAAGAAGTTGCATGACCGGTTGCTCGTTGATAAGACATGGTGGTCATTCCATGCGATCTTAATAATCGGGCCTTTTTTGCCATCTCTTCATTATTGGTTACCAACATACCCCCTTCACCTGTACTAATGTTTTTGTTGGAGAAAAAGCTAAAACACCCAATGTCTCCAATAGTGCCCAATTTTTTACCTTTATATTCCGAAAGAGGCCCATGACAAGCATCTTCAATTACTTTCAAGTTATATTTATTTGCAATAGTTACTATCTCATCCATTTTTGCCGGGAATCCAGCCATATGAACTACAATGATAGCTTTTGTGTTTTTTGTGATATTTTTTTCAATTTCGATTGGATCGATATTTAAATGATCCGGACCTACTACATCACAAAAAACTGGCGTTGCGCCAACATACCGGATGCAGTTTACCGATGCTGCAAAAGTTAGAGATGGACATAAAACCTCATCACCTTCTTTTATATCACATAGTATGCAAGCCAAATGTAATGCAGCTGTACAATTTGTTAAACTAACAGCATATTTGACATTCAGCATATCTTGGAACAGTTTTTCTAACTCTTCGCATTTTGGACCAGTCGATATCCATTGAGAACGAATTGTTTTTGAAACAGCATCAATTTCTTTTTCGTCAAAATTCAGTTTAAATAAAGGGATATTATATTCCATGATAGTTGCGATTAAATATTGTATATATCGTATTTATATTTTTTCAGATTGTTTTTATCGAGAAACCATTTCACTGTTTCCCGCAACCCGTCTTCCAACGAGTAAGAAGGGGTATAACCGGTTAATTGTTTAATTTTACTGTTATCGCCCCGTAAACGGAATACCTCGGAGTTTTTGGGGCGAATCCGTTGCTTGTCTTCCACAAAGGCAACATCGGCGTCCATGATTTTAGCAATCAATTGCAACGTGTCGCGCATGGAAATTTCTTGATTGCCGGCAATATTTACTTCCTGACCGATGGCTTCATCGCACGCTGATAATTCTACAAAACCCTTACAGGTATCTTTCACGTAATTGAAATCGCGGGTAGGTGTAAGATCTCCCACTTGTA
>CAYUUY010000071.1:0-3206 GCA_964448035.1 uncultured Candidatus Saccharibacteria bacterium | reverse complement strand
CAGGGCAATTATCTAAATTTTTGTAAACAGCAACTCTTTGTCTTTCGCTTAATTCTCCAGACAATGGTTTTAAAATTTGCACTGGTTCGCCACCCTCTTCATCGCTAGCGCCAAAACTCCAAACTTCACTTCTAACATTTAATTCTTGCTTAATATCCGCGCTTGCCTCGCCTAATTCATCACAAAATATTTTAATTGCTTCTAATCCTAAAATAGTGGAAATTTTTTGCTGAATTCTTTTTTCACCATTTTCAAAACTCATTGAACTGCTTCTATCAACTACCCAGGTAATATCAAAATTGCCGTAAAGCTCTGCAATTTTTTCTGTTTTTTCTAATTTTAGCCAGCTCCTAGTTTCTTGTTTTCCAGATTCAACATCAATATAAGCTCTAACTGGATCAATTAAAATTTCGCCTTCTTCACGAGGAATTTTTGAAGTAATTCTTGGTTTTTCTCTTTCAGAAATAATTTGTCTAAAAATAGCTCTAAGTTCTTCTATAACTGATTCATCAGTTTCTGGATTTTTTAAGCTTTCTAATTTTTGCCAAAACGCACGATAGTTTTTTAAATCTTGAACGCTAACTCCTTGTTCTCTGGCATAAGCTTCATCTCGAAGCTGATCAGGGCTTTTTTGTTTATTTCTAATATATTCCCTAATTGCTTTGTTTAAATCTTTTTGAGGAATAATTTCTGGATTTTTTTTATCAAATTCTTCGTATTCATCTTCGAAATAATCTTCAGGTCTTTTTCTGCTTGGTTTATTCTTTTCAGACTTATCTTTTGATTTTCCTTCTTCTTCTTCTGAGCCAGGTTCCTCACCTTCTGTTTGCTCGTCCAATTCTGAATCTGATTGACTCTCCTGTTTTTGACCTTGTCCTTCTTGATTTTGGTTTTCAGCATTTTCTTCTTCTTGCTTTCTTTTTTCCAAATCTTCTTGAAACAAAACCTCATAAATTGGTTCTAAAAATTTTTCTTGTAACTTAATTCTCAAGCTTGGAGACAAATCTGGTTTTGTAATAAAGCTTAAAAGATTTTCGCCTTGAGGAGTTTTTATATCATTTAACTGATCTAAATATTTTTGAACTTTTTCATCAACTTGAACTGGTTCTTCTGGATTAAAACCAGTTCTAAGCAAGGCTTGAGCAAATTGCATATGAAGTGGCGACTGTGTAAAATCTGTATTTTCCCAACCGCTTTTTTGATAAAAAAGAGTTTCGACTTCTTGTTTTTGCGCTGGCGCGCGATCAAAAATATTTCGATAAACCCTCACATCATCAACGCAGTTATCTAAAATTCTCAGCCGTGGGGTTCTTCTTGCTTTTGATAATTCGCTTTGCCAAACTTTGTAACCGTCTTTTTCTCCTAAAAGTTGCCCTAATTCGCGCAAATGTTCTGTTTCATGCATTAAACCAACCATTGCTGCTTGCGGAGAATAATCTTGTCCTTGGAAAACATCATAATCAACTTTGATAATTCCATTTTCTAAATCGATCGCAAAATCAGCCGGCAATCCTTGCTCTCTCATATTTGTTGGTTCAAAACGAAAAGTAGAATCTTGAGCATAAGAAGCTAAAAAATCATGGCTTGTGTCAAAAAATTCCTGAAGCTCTCTTCTTTGTTCATCTCTACCTTGATAAATGCTTTGATTTTGATTTTCTTGAGTTTCCATTAATATTAATTTTTTTAATAAATTTATACGAACTGCAATGTTTTAATAAACCTAAATATGAATTTATATTATTTTTATTAATATTTTTAAGCAATCGTTTTTTGGTTTTTAGACGTAAAATTCTATGATGTGGTAAAATTACAAAACCTAAAAAATCAAATCCTTGATTTAATTTTCTTATACTTAAATTAACATTTTTAAGACTTAGTTTCAAATTATTTATGCAAAACATTTTTATTTGATTAAATATTTTTTCAAAATCGTCATTATTTTTAATTATAATAAAATCATCTGAGTAACGAATATAATATTTTTGTTCTAATTTTTCTTTTATAAAATGATCAAGCAAATTTAAATATATATTTGCGAAAAGTTGCGAAGTAACATTTCCCAAAGGCAACCCTTTTCCTAATTGAAAATTATAACTGCAAATAATTTTTTCGATAAGCATTAACGCTTTTTTATCAGATATTTTTTGCTGAATAATATTAAATAAAATTTTATGGTCCATGCTATTGAAAAATTTTTTAATGTCCAGCTTTAAAGCATAGCAATTGATTTTATAATTATCAGATTCTTTTTTGACAAAATGTTCTAATCTTTTACATGCCTTGTGATGTCCTTTATTTTTTCTGGAAGAATAAGAATCAAAAATAAAAGCTTTTTCGAAAATTGGTTCAATAATTTGAAAAATTGCCTGGTGAATAATTTTGTCTTCAACTCTGGCTGAATGAATTATCCTGGGTTTAGGATCTGAAATTTTAAAACTATAATATTTTTTATGTTTATATGTTCCATTTTTTAATGTTTTATGAATTTGATATATGTTTTCTTCTAAAAAAATTTCGAATTCGGCTACCGCCAATTTGCTTCTTTTTCCTTTACGAAACTTATAATAAGCTTTGAATAAATTTTCTAAACTAATAATTTTGGAGAACAAATTATAATGAAACATTATGAACCAAAAATAATTTTAAAAACCTTAGATTTGTATAAAGATTTTTACATCGAGATTAAAAAATGGCCAAAACCAGAAAAATATAGCATTGGCAAAAGATGTGAGGATTTGATTTTAGACATTTTTAAGAATTTACTCGCTGCTTCCAGAAATAAAGAAAAATTAAGATATCTTAAAAAAGCTAATCTAGAATTGCAAATATTTAAGCACCTAATCAGAATGATAAAAGAACTAAATATAATGAAAAATAAAAAATACATTTTCTTTTTCACAAAAATTTTAGAAATTGGCAAAATGATTGGAGGATGGATAAAATTTGTTTAAGCATTTCTGAAAGCGGGAGCCATTTTCAGGATTAGAATTATCAAAGGAATTAGAATTCACATTCAGCTTGCGATTGTCAGAATTCCAGTTCGAGTTAAGGCAACGAGCTTTTTTGTTTATTTTTGTCAATTTTTCCAGAAATTCCTAAATTTTAGGTTTTTCTTAAAGCAAATCTTATTTGCATTGTTTTTAATTCACCTTATTTGTGAAATAAAAATAAACAAATAATTTATTATTGACTATACATTTTATCTT
>CAYUUY010000070.1:0-3222 GCA_964448035.1 uncultured Candidatus Saccharibacteria bacterium | reverse complement strand
TACTAACATATTCTATTTGATCTATATCATCTATATTTTCATATTTGCCTGGAAGAATATTTACCGAATCACCGCTACGTATAAGGATGTATTCTGGTACATTGTAATATTCAACATTATATATAATTTCATCTGTGTTTAATATAAGAGTACTATTTCTAGTAGGAACATAATTTTCTTGATAAATTAAATCGGTAAATAACACTATTTCATTTCTTTTCAGATCGGATCTTTTTAAAATTGGTATTGAGTTTTGAATTGGTAATTCTGTTATGAATGATTTTGCATTATTAAAATCGTAACCAGAAACAAGTCTACCATTTGTAGATACTTGTGCTATGGCGTTTGAACGTATTTCATCTATACCGGGAAAGTCTTTACCACCACTAGCGGGTGACGTATTTATACATGATAGTTTTAAACTTTGTTTTACTGTTCTCCCATTTGGTGTTTCTACGTCTATATATAGTGGTTCTGATGCAACTATAGAACCAGATATGACATTACCCTTATACCCATTTGTAGTACTAACTGATATCTCACATTTAGCGTCTTCGGGTGGTTGTGTTCCAACAATACCATTTCCAAAATATATAGTTATACCTTTGCTGTTGACACGATAGCTATATGCATAATCACCGGGAGTCATCATAAATAATGATGTTTTATCTTCCCAGAACACTCTATCTTCTTCACCCATTGTAGTAGATAAAGATATATCAGCAAAATCACCGGTAAATGCTATAAACCTATCGTAAAATTCATATGGTTTAAGTTTTGGAAAATAAAAATCATCTTTTTTTTCTTCTATCTGTGTTGCTGTAATAACAAAGTTTATGGCTTCCCGGTTTTCAGTAAATCTCCAATTTAAATTTCGTACACTATCATTTTGTTTATTTATTTCCAAAACCTTACAAGATAACACTCTGCCACGATCAATTATAACATCGACTTTAATTTCATTTTCATTAGAAAAAGGTATAGAACCAGCATAGAACTTATGTGGGTTGTTTTCAGCATCATGTCTACCGGGTATTGTTACATGTGCTGTGGATGGAAACTTTATAGGAAATGTTATAAGAAGATCAGCTGTGGCTGGTATAGCCTTTTCTGGCGTATAACCAATCATTGCAGCTAAGTTTAATACTGATTCCTTTTGTTGCGCTCTAGTTAAAAAGAATTCCCGGTATGTTGCTGTGTTATAATATATTAAGTTGGATGACATGACGCTTAATACATTAATTAAATACGATAGATATGATGTTTTAGAAAAATCAATACCTTCTATATCTAAATACTGTTGCGCATAATCTATTAATTCAGTTCTTATTCTGTCTCTAGATGAATATATCTCATAGGTTTTATCGTTGAACACTGTATAACTCCTCTTAAATTAAACAAAAAGATGACTGATTATCGAATATGTTTGTATTATATATATTAGTCACTTCTACGGATTTAACCTGAAGTTGCGTTAATAATAATCCTTTTTCTAATGGTACAATAATTTTATCATGTTCATAAAACATCCAATCTTCATCCACCTGTTTTTCTAGATCAGGTTTTTTAAATGGGGACACTTTTAGTCTACATTGATATATTTGAAAATAATCACCCTGATGCGATATATTTATATTCGTCATTGTGTATAAATTTTTTTGGTTTTTAGCTGGATGATCTATACCAAAAGACATATCAACTATATCATTTTCTATAGGTTTTAATCCATATAACGATGGGAATATTATTTGCGTAGTCATACCTTCTGCAAACGTCATACCGCCACGTTCATCTGACGTTTGATTCATGTTTACTTGTTCTACACCAAATACTGGTAACATTATAATCTTTCTCCACCTCATACCACTCCACTCACCAACACCTTGTTTTTCATATGAACCACCGTTTATGAGGTCATCGTCCCATATTGTACTGTCTTTGTTTATTGAATAATATGTTACTGGATATGCACTAACATATTCTTCTGCGTATAATTTATATACAGTATGAAAATAATCCTCAATGTAATTATATTTTCTTATAAAAGGAAATGATATCATTATTCATCCCTCAATAAAGATTCATCGAAATTTAAACTAACACTGCGATTTTCTCCTTCATATGTAATACTCATATCTATTCTAAAACCTTTTTTACCACCAGAAAGTCTTCTTACATTTGTTGTTATTTTGGCTCTACGCTCATATCGCTTCACAGCCGCATTTATTTCGGCCGAAATTTTTTCTTTGGTTCTTTCATCAAACATCTCAAATATAAATCGATGTAACCCAACACCAAACTCTGGGTCAAATACGTATGTGCCTTTTGAAGTTAACAAAAGATTTCTTATACTAGTTATTATAACATCTATACCTTTTATCTTTTTAAGGTCCCCAGTAGAGTCAATTTTGGGTATTATATCGTGTGGGGTTTTCGAGTTTCCAGGTATGATGTTATTGAAATTTTCAAGACTTCTATTCGTGTACGCTATTCCACCAATCCCGCTCGGATCGCTCATCAAAAATCCTCCATTATAATAATATATATTTGTCCTTTGTGAACCACGATTTCTATTTTTTTGTATCATTAAAACATAAAAATTATATTTTTTTCAAATAGTATATACGAACACAATGTTTACAACCCAAAAATTGGGACAAACTAATGTTACCCTCCAGAGAACACCTTGACCCCTCGGGTGCTCTCCTTCCTTCGGGCCAATCTATCATGGTTGGCCCATTTTTTAATGTCATGAAATAGGAGGATGTCATGATATACCTAGTTACATTTCTAATATTGTCTTCATATAGCATATCAGAAGACCAGCAAGATTTAACAAAAGTGTATTATGGTTCTTTAAATAGTTTTGAAAATCCAACTGAAATTGTATATGAAGAAATATTAAAAGAAACCGAAGAATACAAAGAAATACAAAAAAAGGATATAAAAAGAGGAACAGGTCAGTATTGGGTACTAATAGCCAAAGCATCGCAAAATGTTAAAAATTTAATTAATAAATATGCTAAAGAACACGATACAATAGATATTGTTACCGAAAAACATTATTTAAATTCGTGTGATGATACCATAGAAGTTTTAGACATAACAGATGATATAATAAAATACATGAAAAAGCCGAAAATGTAGATATTCGATATAGCTATATAAAAATTAAAAAATATTCGATATAGCTATACTTTTTTAGTTAGGTAGGTTAAAATG
>CAYUUY010000069.1:0-3329 GCA_964448035.1 uncultured Candidatus Saccharibacteria bacterium | reverse complement strand
ATCCTCCGCAACCACAAAAATAAACCTTGATAGTATCAAGGTTTATTTTTGTGGTTGCGGTATGTTCTGGACAAAGTTCGAAACTATTTCGAGCAAAATCCAAATGATTAAAACTACTAAAAAGGACTCGGCAGGGCGAAACAATTTGTCTGGGGTTTTGGATTCGCCCTGCCTCGGCTGATTTCCCGCCCGCAGGAGGGGTCTGGGGAGGAATGCGGGCGGGATTTCGGACGGATTCCAATTTTTTTTCGGAAATGCTTAAATACATATGCTAACTATAGTATGTAGCACTAAAATTAGCAAGTGGCTATACTATAGTTAGCTATTCAAATAGAAATTTATGAGCAAAACAACTTTAGAAAAATTTGGTGAAAAAGTCAGAGAGGAAAGACATGAACAAGGTTTTTCGCAGGAAGAACTCGCATCGCGAGCTGGTGTCCATCGTACTTATATTGGCATGATTGAAAGAGCAGAAAAAAATATCACACTAGAAAATATAGAAAAAGTTGCAAAAGCTCTTGGTTTAAAATTATCTGAATTTTTTAAAGATTTTTAATATGAATTATAAAGAACTTATAAAACAAATAAGTGAATCAATAAATCCTAGCATTGTTGATCTTAATGTAAAAAGAAAAAGAGGAACTGCTCCTACTCAAGCATTTTCTGATTTTTTAACCCATAGCGAACAAGGAGATTGGGCAGAAATTTTATTTTTTAATACTATAAAAAAATCTGATATTCCCTATATTCCAGTAAGATACGGAAAATCAGACAAAATTATTGCAGGAGATCCAGCTTTTAAAAGTTTTTATAATTCATATCAAGATGAACTCGATTTAATTGGAAAAAGACCAGATATTCTTTTATTTAAACCTGAAGATTATCAAAAAACATGGGGAGATGATATAAGTCAGTTATCTCAAGAAGAATTAAAATCTATTGTTCCAAAAGCAGTTGCTGGATTTGAAGTAAGATCAAGTGCTTATCTAACAAAAAAATTTGTACCGAAAAAAGATAGACCATTTTTGAGTTTTACACCAAAAGTGGAAGATCTATTAGTAGTTTTAAAATGGATTGAAACTTTTGGAGTTCCACATTTTTATGTTCAGGTTTTCTTTGATTCAATTTATATTATATCTTTTAAAGACATATTGCTTTTGTTGAAAGATGCTCAAATTGATGAAAGGGGTATTAAAAACAAAAAATTCTTAGGAAAAATAAATAATAGCCCAGCTTTTGTAATAGAAAAAAATCCTAAAAATCAATATAAAGAAACAATTCATATTTATTTAGACAGAGGACATATTTTAAGTAATAAAATGGACTTTCCTAAATTGGTAGGAACTCGCAAAGAATTAGCTGGTGGACGACTACTTCATTATGTGACTTTTGACGGAGGAAATACCGATCTAAATAAAGACGATTTAATTAAGCTGATTGAAGATAAGATTTAAATATTAAATCTGCCTCTTTGATAAGTTTAGCTCTTTCATTTACAACATTATTTAGGAGTTTTGTTTGTAGTTTCTTTAGAGTATCGATATCCTTTTTTGATATAATTTCAAAATTCAAAATTAAAGATTTATTTATATCGTTTGGTTCAAATTTTTCTAGCCCATTTCCATATTCTCTCTTTTCTCTATCAAATAAATTTTTGGCAAAATTGGTATTGAGGTATAGAAAAAGAATGTCTAAGTATTTTTTGCCATATTCTGTTGGGTAAAATGAATGAAAACAGGTCAAATTTTTGCAATCGCTAGTATTCCAAATAAATTTTAATCCGCTTCTACCAAATACCGATACCCATATTCTAGAAACATCTCTCTTTTCTAAAGCAAACCAAGGCGTTCTATTTTTTGTCAAAAATTTATTATGAATATTTTGATCTTCTCCCTTTTTTATATAATTAACACAAGTTTTGTGATTTGATTTTTCACCGTCAAAAAGATAAGTTTTTTTATTCTGTTTTACAAGAAATTCAAAATCTTTATTTGAAAACAATATATCCTTCGCAAAACTTGCTTTTGTCATGCAAGGATACAAACATTCTTTGGCAATATTATATTGTTTTACTTCTTCTGGAGTCAAAGTAAAATATTCATTTGATCCAGTTGCTATTCCTCTTGAGAATTTACCGAGTTGTGAAAATGATATAAAATTTTTATCATCTTCTTGTTTATACCCATTAAAATAATTTCGCCATTTAACCTTAGAGTTTAACTTATGATTATCAATTTTTTTTCTAGGGTAATCGTTTAGAAAATCAGTTAAACTATTTAGTTTTTCCACATCAGAAACATTGAAAAAATTAATTGAGGTGCTTTTATTTGCATTTTTTTCAGCTAGAATTATTGACGAAGTGGTTAGTGCGTTATCAAACACATTTTCCTCAAAGTTTATATTTATTAGATGCAGTACGATTCCAGAGTCTAGTAAATATTCTTTAATTTTTTCTCCGTAGTTTGCATTGAGAAACTCACTCGGAATAATAAAAGCAAGCCTACCTCCGTCAGAAAGTAAGTTCATTGATTTAATTAAAAACCAGCAATAGATATTTGTTTGAATACTAAACTGGAAGTATGTTTTTGAACAGATTTTTTGAAAAATACTTTCTTTATTTTTTATAAAGTGATGTTTGTAATATGGAGGATTTGCAATTATGGCGTCATATTTTTTATCCCACGAACTCATAAGAAAATCAGAGCATATTATTGTTGCATCTATCCCAATCTCGGATGTTATTTTATTTAATTCGAATGAGACTTTTTCATCAATTTCAAAAAGATCAAAGTTAATTTTTTTATTTTTATTTTTATCTTTTATGGCTCTTTCAAATATTCCCAAGCCAGTTGCTGGGTCAAGAATAGTTAAATTATTTTTTTTACTCCCTAAAATCCACTCAGCCATAAAAGATGCAATTTTATAAGGTGTAAAAAATTGCCCTAAAGAGCGACGGTGTTTTATATCCGTCTTTGCTGAATATTCATTTTCCAATTCGTTATTATAATTAATCTTCATAAAATTTTTTAATATCCACTGCTAACTTTAGTATACACGATAGTATAAAATCAAGCAATAGCAAAAAAGGTAAAAATTTGGTATTCTTGAATTAACGAAGCATTTCCGAAAAAAAATTGGAATCCGTCCGAAATCCCGCCCGCATTCCTCCCCAGACCCCTCCTGCGGGCGGGAAATCAGCCGAGGCAGGGCGAATCCAAAACCCCAGACAAATTGTTTCGCCCTGCCGAGTCCGCATTATTAGTTTTAATCATTTGGATTTTGCTCGAAATAGTTTCGAACTTTGTCCAACAAACACCGCACCGCAAAAT
>CAYUUY010000068.1:2833-3423 GCA_964448035.1 uncultured Candidatus Saccharibacteria bacterium | reverse complement strand
GTACAGGAAAATAGTATATTTGAATTATTGTTTTCAGATGTATATAATTATGATAAAATATACCTTAAAATGAAAACAGAATCTATTTCAACTATGCCTAAGAAGGTAATAGATAGATTAAGCGTAAAACGAACAAGACCTATTATATATGTGTCCACGGTAGATGATTACACGAAAACTGTAGAAGAAGTTTTGAATTTAGCATCGGATGATATTTTGATGTTAGAACAACTATATAATTTTAAATCAGGAACCGATGTAAATAATTGGTATCTTGATGAATTTCAACCAACAACAAAATTAGCAACAATGATACAAATATATATCAAAATGCGGTTAAATAATGATTTTGGTTTCATAACAACTTTAAGTGATATATATGATCCCGAAAGCAAACTAAATGTTATGTATTATATATATCTCATAAATGAGTCACATAGATATTTAAAAACAAATGAAGTCATGATAGATTCAAATATTGTTCGATTGGTTCCGGTTAGAAAGTATTATATATTAACAGAAACTGATATCTATGACGGTTATTTTTCAGTATCCGATCCATACCCATATAATACAGATAACATATTTAT
>CAYUUY010000068.1:0-2823 GCA_964448035.1 uncultured Candidatus Saccharibacteria bacterium | reverse complement strand
TATTGGAAAATAATGAATATAATATCGTTTGGGCTGAAGAATCTACAGATACTACCAAAATATATTGGGGTCCCGACATTTCAGTTGTGAAAGGTGATAGCGTGATTATAGATTATTATACAGCAGCCGAAGGGAACGAATAATGAATTATAACGATGTCCCGGAGGGTTTAAATAAATTTCAATCTGAATCTGTTGAATATTATTTTAAACTATGGGAATTGTTACAGTATGCAAGAAACAACCCATTATATACAAAGGTAATGGTAAAAGATAAATATGGTTTAGATGACGAAGATTATTATTTAAACTTAGAAAATGGTATAGGCGCAACATTATTATCATCCAGAAACAATATAACCATAGAAGAAAAAGATTTACTTTTTGCCGAAAGTGAAGTTGTAGATTCGTTCTTTAGAAAAGTTTTAGATCTACCCACTTTCACATCAAAAGATCATATAAGAATAAGAGCATTATTGAAAGATTGGTACACTACACAAAGAACATTAGTCACAAAAAGTAGACAAGCGGTAAGACCTTATTATTTAACATCACCTGAATTAGACGAATTGATATTAAGTTTTGGTTTTCCGTATCCATATGAATTAAATAGACACGACAAAGCCGAATTTCTACATCAACTAATCGAGCATTACAAACATAAGGGTTCACCAGGTGTTCTGGGTTCAGTTATGTCATTTTTTGGAAATGTTGATGTAGTGTTATCTGAATGGTGGCTTAAATATATACCCACTAGTAGTAGTGCTGGTAGATTTGTTATGGAAAGTAGCCCGATATGGCCACCCGATAGAAAAGATGATGCCGACCTAATAATGAGAATGCCATACGAACAATTCGTAGCAACTGATCCACTATGGCACTATGATAAACCCGGATCAGGCGAAAAAATAAAAGATATGTACTTTGAAATGGACCCTATTACAGGAACAAGAAATAATAAAATAACGCTGCCATCTATAACACCATACATATCTTTAAACAATAATATAGATCATAGCAGATATACTGGAGAACTATCCATACTATCAAGAAAAATACAAGAAGCGTATGAATATTGGGTAGAATATGAATTAAATTACGTGGGTGTTAAAACATCATATCCTCATAATCCTTCTAGAAATGATGTAATCTTATACACTAAAACCAATACACACCATATATACAATGGACTGAATTGGGTAGATATTAAATGCACTCTTCCCCAAGAATTGTTAGAAGCTACCCCCAATTGTCCCTTGAAACCTAGCAGATATGCACCTAAAAATGTAAAACTCAATATAGCAGCAGAAGTTAATTCCAATAATATGCCCGGTCTGGGTGATTCACCAGATGTATTTGATTTCGCAGCTAATTTTTCGATATTTGAAGCTATGCTTGGCTTTTATTATTTGCTTGGTGTTGATTATGTTGTTGGGTTAAAAAGAATAAGTAACATATACAATGGTTCACCAGTGACTATAAATGATTTAAAAACAGACCCGCACTGGACTGACTTAACACAAGATAGATATATTGTTTATGTAGAAGAAACCAAAACGGACTGGATTACATATAAAGAAGATAGATCTAAAAATTCTAACACACCTACACATTTAGCAGAGCGCACATGGATTGATCTCGGATATGTATCCAATTTTGCTTCACCTACTGGTGAAATAAGTGCCATTTTATTCATACCACCAGAAGTCACCGATCATTATGTTAAATCGTATTTAAGCTACGGTGGTGATATGGATTCAACAACAGGCGAATATCCGGGTGAATACGCGCCTTTGGATGACAAGTATATAGATGAATTGGGAGATACACAAGATGGGTGTAGTGATGGTATAGATGATGTCGATTACGATTTAATAATAGATGAATACGGAAATTTAACAAAGAAACCAGAAATAACAATAGACAACACATTACATAATTGGTCTAATGGCGTTCATAAATTCCGGGACGCATATTATTCACTAAGAGATCAAAGACTTGACAGACTAGATGACTACCACAAAAAATTTAGTAGAGAAAGATATACAGAAGACAGTGAACAAGACTCCAAATTTTTATTTCATCCGAACGTATTCTTAGAAGCGGCTAATCCAATTCTATACTATTCGATTTACAACACACTATATATAGTGGGTATAACCTTCCCATTAGACATGTTAAGATTGAATAGAATACGTGAAATTTATATAAATGATTTGTCATTATATTTGAAAAATATAGGATTAATATCACTTAGTTCTATGACTAGTATTTTAGTTGGTCATTCTTTGCACAAAAATATATTTGAAATTATAAACTTTTTTAAACCATATAGGGCCAGATTCAAATCATACCTTACAAATTATCAAGTGTCTAATCCCACTTTCGATGGTATGTATACAAACGATGAGTTTTTCATATCTGGTGTCCATCAATCTATAGAAGATGATGTTGATATATCAGATGAAATAAATACTACAGTTATGTTAAAATTCGAAGATGGGGAAACAGATGTATTTGATGCTATGTCCAGGAATCTGTTTGATGTATTTAAAGTTGTAGAAAATGTAATAATAAAAGATTATATGCGTGATACTATAAGTGATGATTTAACATACGCAGAAAAATATGTATTTAAAGACTTGACGAATTTATATGATCGTGTTATAGTATCTACAGAAGAAACAATTGAAGAACCTACATCGCCCGCATATGATGTATACGATTTACAAGATACTGGAGGGGTTGCTGTGTATGATGTGAATTCAGAAGAATTGTTGGCAGAATTGAAATTTAACAAAAAAATAGATTATGGACCAAATAT
>CAYUUY010000067.1:0-3518 GCA_964448035.1 uncultured Candidatus Saccharibacteria bacterium | reverse complement strand
GACCTTGCATATTTTCATGCATAGTGTTTAAATAAACTTACAGTGCATAAAAACTAATGCGAGGAGACACAAAATGTCCAGCAAATTGTATGTAGGAAATCTTTCCTACGATTCGACTGAAGACAGCTTAAAGGCAAAATTTGCCGAAGCTGGTGAAGTAACTTCAGTTTCCATCATCACTGACAAAATGTCAGGTAGATCAAAAGGCTTCGGCTTTGTTGAAATGGCTTCTGACGAAGATGCCAAAAAAGCAATTGAAATGTTCAACGGCCAAGAAGTAGATGGAAGAAAACTTAAGGTTGACGAGGCACGTCCTATGCAACCAAGAGATGATCGCGGCGGTAGTTATTCAAGAGAATAATCTCACCATAGATCTAAAAAATCCCTGAGCAATCAGGGATTTTTTATTTGTATTAAATTTGATTGTTCGAGCAAAGCGAGAAATAACAAAGTCAGTAGTTCTTATTTCGTTCGAACATTAAGATTATTTGTGGGTTGTGAATTTTTTAGGTTTTTAAACCCAGCAATCAGACATCGTGTAGCCGATGGAGTCAAAAACAATCGAGTAACAATAAAATGTCATTTTAAGTCCCGAGCTCGTCGAAGGGGCGAAGTCCTGATACGGCAGAACTGATCGGGATCCCGTACGCCGAAGGCTGTCGGGAAATCTAGCGAAGCGAAAATATTTGAATTCTTCGGATTCTAGATTCCTCCCCTGCCAAATGGAGGTTCGGGATGACAAGCGGAGAGATTGCCTTGTTATTTAATTCCTCGCAATGACAATTCAATAATTTTCGGATACACCTCGAACAATAAAATATTATTCCTGCGAAAGCAGGAATCTATACAAATAAACTATTATATAGATTCCGTGTCGTGGCACGGAACGACAAGGGGAAAACCAAAAATTTTATTCAATACAGCAATCGATTGCTTTTTTAACTAATTCACCAAGTTTAGACCAAACGCCGTTTTTTGTTTTATCTTTTTTATCTAATTTATTTCCCGGAATTTTTTTTAAATCTTTTGAACTAATTATATTTAAATTCAATGCCCAAAAAAGCGAATAAAGCTCATAAGATTTTTCAAACATATCTTTAGCAATTTTTTGTTTTCCTAATTCCATTTGTTTAGTGCCAACCTCCATTAGTCTCATTGAACTAGAAAGTAAGTGTTTAGAAATGCACCAAACCTCACCTTCATAATCTTTAATAATTTTTTTAAGCAATTGTTTTCTTATTTCACGAACCTTTTTAAGCATTTTATAATACTCGCTTTTACCAGTTTTTGCTCCTGTGAAAAAGAAGTGTTCTTCAATGCTTATTAAATTCATAATTGCAAGTGATAAATCTTGGTCTGAAGATAAATCCATTTTTTCGGTTTTCTTTGAATCTTGCGCTTTGTCAATGAATTCTTGAATTTTATCAAGAGTTTGATTTTGTTTAGCCATTTTTTCCTATCTAGTTATAAAATAAAAAATTATTGTTAAAATTATGAGTGGCAAAATAGGCATTACTACTTTTTGAAAAGGAAACCAAGCACGATTTTTATTTCTTATTTTTATATATTTATAAGTTTCAGAACCAATTAAAAAGAAAACGCTGCCGATAAAAATTCCTAGAATTAATTTATCAATTCCCCATAAAATATTTTCTGGATGTCCAATTATATTAGTTGTAATAAGTGTAAAAATAATAATTGCGTAATAGAAAAAAGTTGTTAAAGCTGGCATTGCTTTAAATTTTGTTTTTTTGCTAAGCCAGTTTATTGTCCAAATAATTATTGATACTAAAAATCCGCCAATCCAAAGCCCGGTAATTGTGTCATCAATTCCTAACCATCGGCTTAATCCCACGCCAGCGCTGACTGCAACTGTACAGGCAGGGCAAACTGCTAAAGCGTTCGCTGGGATTAAAACAAAAAGCATTAAAGCAAATAAAAACATATACAAAAATTTGTTTTTCATATTTAATTATATTATACCCTTTGTTATGTATATTTCAAACTGAGTCTAGGCGTGATATAATAAAATTAATAAATCTTAAAATGCAAAATTTAGCAGAAAAAGACTTTCTTTTTTTTAAAAAAATTTTTGGTTATGAACCAGAATATCAAATAACTTGTCCAAGCAGAGTTAATTTGATTGGTGAGCATACAGACTATCATGAGTCTTTTGTTTTGCCAATGGCGATTGATAACATTAAAATGTTCGCTTATTTGCATACTCGAAAAGATCAGAAAATCCGACTTTATTCTTTGGGAGTTAGAAAAAGTCAAAGAGTTGAAATAAATATTAATGACAAAAGAAATAAAATTCGTTGGGTTCAATATTTACAAGGCGCAATAATTCAATACAAAAAAAAGTTTAAAAATATTTGCGGATTTGATATTTTTATAAAATCCAAAATTCCTTCTGGAGGCGGGCTTTCTTCTTCATCAGCTCTGACAATGATTTCGTTAATCGCTTTAGGACTTTCAAATAAATTTTTTGATGGTAAAAATTATTTGAGTGCAAACGCGGCAGTGAACATTATTAATCAAAAAAATGAACATTCAAAAAAATTAATGCGCGAGCTTTCTTTATGGGGTTGTTATTCAGAATGGTGGTACGGAACAAAAGGCGGGGCAATGGATCATTTTGCGCTCATGGTTTCAAAATCTGGTAGCGCGATCTTGTTGGACAATCGAGATTTTGATTATAAATATATTCAATTACCTCGCGATTTGGCGATTATAGTTTGCGACACAAAAGTTCGGCATAGCCAACTCTATTCTGGATATGCAGAAAGAAGACAGCAAGCAGAGGCGGCTTTTAAAAAACTCCAAAAATATTTTCCAAATGCGAAAACTGTGCGCGATTTGTCTTGCCAAGATTTGCAAAAATATTCTTATGAACTTTCAAGCTTAGAACATAAAAGAATTAAGCATCCAATTACTGAAAAAGATCGGGTTTTTGAATTTATTAAATCTTTAAAAAATCATAATTATTTAAAAATTGGGCAGATTATAAATGACGCGCACGATAGTTTAAAAAATGATTATGAAGTTTCTTGCCAAGAATTAGATATTATGCAAAAAATTGCTCGCGAAACAGAAGGTTGTTTTGGAGCGCGAATTACAGGCGGTGGTTTTGGCGGCAGTATTGTTGCTTTTGTTGAGCAAAACAAAGCGCGTGAGTTTATTTCTAAAGTCAGAGAAAAATATAAGAGTTATCCAGAAATAAAATCTAAAAATATAAAAGGTGATATTTGGCGCGCTTACAGCGGTGATGGACTGAAAATAAAAAAACTTTCTTAATAATATAAATAATAACTTAGAATAATCTAGGGATAATCTGTAATTCTGCAGAATTACAGATTGCTTTTTGAAATATAAATTTTAAAATATTTAAAAAAATAGATGATGTTATTTTAATATTGTTTTTCTAATATTAATTTTATTATTAAATAATTATTTTTAGTCCTCAATCGTACTTATATATTTATCTTCCCAAATCGGATCGAGTTTCTCTTGGACTT
>CAYUUY010000066.1:0-3604 GCA_964448035.1 uncultured Candidatus Saccharibacteria bacterium | reverse complement strand
CAGAACCAGCGCGGGCTTTAACGCTCTAGAGATAAAATAGCTAATAGCCAAAAAAATTAATATTCAAGGAGCCTGCGACGAGAACTAATAAGGTTAATAGTTCTCATTTCATTCGAACAGTTAGACTAATTATCATTCTAGCCCCGCGACGAGTTTAAAAATCACATCTGATACAATTTAAGATTGCCGCGCTACGCTCGCAATGACAAGCAGTAGTCAGATCGTAATGACGAGCAGCAAGCTAGATTGCAATGACAAGAAATTAGTTCTCGGCTGTGCCTCGAACAATAAAGTTATCATTCCTGCGAAAGCAGAAATCTATGCAAATAAAGTTCTATTGTGTGGATTCCAAAGTCAAACGGGAGAATGACTAAAAAATAAATTTCTGATCAGTGTCGGCAATCATAAAGAAAATACATAGTTATTGCCTGGCTGTTGATAGGCAAGGCGCCATATCACGGAATGACATGGAATGATATAGATTCTTAATCAATTTAGGAATGATAAAGGATTAAGATTGCCGCGTCACAAAGTTTATCCTGAGTTTAATTAAAGGACTCCTTGCAATGACAAGTGATAAGTTGAATCGTAATGACAAAAATCAAATCAACCCTTTTTTGACATCAACCCGTCTTGCGGATAAACTAAAATTAGGATATAAATATTGCCAGAAGATTTTAGTTTGGAGGATAGGTGCAAGAAAGTTTGAAAAATCTTAACCAAAGATTTGAAAAACCAGTTCCAGAGAATTATAAATCAGCATGGGAAAAATCTGGAAGCTATAGCGTTATAAACCATTTTTTAAAATGGTATTTTGTTGATGGTCCAAAATTATTTTCCAAAATGATTCAAGCGATTTTAATTCGTAGTTACGATAATTTCAGTGTTGAATATTTGCTAAAAACCTTTTTTGCGCCTTGGAAACGTGATGTTGCAACTGGTGTAAATTTATCTCTTCAACAAAAATTTCAAATTTGGAGTTGGAATTTAGTTTCGCGGTTCATGGGAGTTGCAATTCGAGCGATAACTTTAATTATTGGAATGTTGTTTTTGGCAACTCTGGCTTTGATTTTATATTTAATGTATTTTTTATGGTTTATTTTGCCACTTATAATTTTATGGTTATTAATTTTAGGAATTTTTAATATTTTATGATTAGTTTAGGAAGTAAAAATCTAAAACAGGTAAAAAGAGCAAATAAGTTTTTTGAATATGATAATCTTTGGATTATGATGATTCTTTTTGGGGTTTTTGGGCTTTTTGTTTTTATTTTTGTTCTTTCTGGAATCATTACAGTTTTACCAAATTTGCTTTTTGGTCTTAGTTTAATTTTAATTGCGATTGGATTAATTGGAGCAATTTTAAGATTTTTTACTATTTTTGGTATTTCTGAAATTAAACATATTGGAAATTTAGAACAAGCAATTTCAAGCCAAAGAAATTTGATTGATTATTTAAATTACGATGGACTTTTAGCGATTCAAGAAGCAATGAAATTCGCACGTGAGAAAAAAATTGCTGTTTTTTCACCAACTGTTTTAATTGCTGGATTAGCGCTATCAAAAAGGAGTAGGTTTATTTTGGGGAGGCTTGGTTTTAATTTCCATAAATTTGCAGATTATTTTAATCAATATTTAAGTGATTTACCAAAAGGAAGATTAGGATATATTTCATCTGAAATTGAGAAAGCTTTTGAAATTGCAGCTAAAATTGCAATTAGTGAAAATAGAAATGAGATTGATATTGGAGATTTATTTTTAGGCGCGGCACAAGCAGATCCATTTTCTCAGAAGGTAATTTTTGATTTAAATCTAAAACTTGAAGATTTAGAAAATGTTGTTTATTGGGAAAAAAAATTAAATTATCAAATTGAATATCGAAAGAAATTTTGGGAACGTAATCTTAAAGAACGAACTGGTGGAATTGGTCAGGATTGGGCTTCTGGTTGGACTCCAAATTTAATGATGTATGCAAGCCCTGTTCGCGTTGGCAATGTTTTTTCAACTTACGAGAATTCAGCTCATAAGCAAGAAGTTGACGAGCTAGAAAGAATCTTGTCGCGAAAAAGTAAAAATAATGTTACTTTGGTTGGGCCACCTGGAGTTGGGAAAAAATCAGTAGTTTTTGCGCTTGCTGACAAAATTTTAAAAGGTCAAACTTTGGCGCCACTTAGAAATAAGCATATATATGTGCTTAATACTGGCACAATTTTAGCGTCTGAAAGCAAAGGACAAATTGAGCAAAAATTAATTGCATGTTTAAATGATGCTGTTCACGCCGGGAACGTAATTTTATTTATTGATGATTTAGCTAGCTTGATCGGTGGCGGAGAAAGTAAAGTTGGAGAAATTGATGCATCAAGTGTTTTAATTCCTTATTTACAAAACTCTGGGCTTCAATTTATTTCTACACTGGCTTTACGGGATTATCATAGTTTATTTGAACCCAATCAAGGCTTATCTTCGAATTTCGAAAGAATTCAAATACTTGAGCCAAAACCAGAACAAGCAATTTTAATTTTAGAAGAGCATATTCCTTATATTGAATATCATAATAATGTTTATTTTACTTATGATGCAATTAAAAAAATCATTGAACTTTCTGGAAAATATATTCAAAACAAACTTTTCCCAGCTAAAGCGCTTGATTTAGCAAGTGAAATTGCAGTTTTTGTTTCAAGCCGTGATGGTGAAAATATTGTTACTGGTCAAGATGTTGAAAATGTAATTAGTCAAAAAGTTAAAATCCCAACTGGTCAACTTCAAAAAACTGATCGAGAAAAATTACTTAATCTTGAAAATATTTTACATAAGCGAGTAGTAGATCAAAACGAAGCAATTAAAGCAATTGCTTCTGCAATGCGGCGCGCGCGTGCTGGGCTATCTGCAACTAACCGGCCGATTGGTAGTTTTTTGTTTCTCGGTCCAACTGGAGTTGGAAAAACCGAAACCGCGAAAGCTTTAGCTGAGGCTTATTTTGGCTCAGAAAATGATATGATTCGGCTTGATATGTCTGAATATCAAGACAGTCAAGCTGTTCAAAAATTAATTGGAGGAGCGCCTGGAACAGGCGCGATTGGAGAAGGTGGATATTTAACTAAACAAGTTTTAGATAAACCTTTTTCAGTTATTTTACTTGATGAAGTTGAGAAATCTCATCCAGATATTTTAAATTTATTTTTGCAAGTGCTTGATGATGGTAGATTAACAGATAATATGGGGAGAACAATCGATTTTACAAATACAATGATAATTGCTACTTCAAACGCTGGCGCAGAATTAATTCGTCAAGAGATAAAAGCTGGAACTTTAAGCGAAACATTACGAGAAAAACTGATGGAACATTTACAAAGTCGGCAAATATTTCGGCCAGAATTTTTAAACAGATTTGATGGAATTATTTCGTTTTCGCCACTCCCAATGCCAGTTGTAATCCAAATTGCGAAAATAATGATTGAAAAATTACGCAAAAATTTATATGACAAAAAACAGATTAATTTAATAATTAGCGAAAAAGCGATTGAAAAAATTGCTCAACTTGGATATGATCCAACGCTTGGAGCGCGACCGCTCCGTCGGGTTATTCAAGAAAGAGTGGAAAACAA
>CAYUUY010000065.1:0-4096 GCA_964448035.1 uncultured Candidatus Saccharibacteria bacterium | reverse complement strand
CGGGCTGGACTGGGCCGTACTTGCACCCAGCCAGAATAGAACAACCGAAAGGACAGTGAAAAAAACCACGGTAATACTAAGATGACGCATTTGCGCCACCTCCGTTCGTTTTTATTTCACGCTCATCCTGCAGCACTCGCTGCTAGGATCCGCTGGGAGCGTGACTTGCAGTAGGCGCTAGCCTACACAGAGCTAAACCCAATTTTTAGGTTTTACTCTCTATAAACTAAGCTGAACTCCATTGGTATGGCCAGGAAGACGGTACCGGCGCACCTCAATTGGACATAAGTCCATAAACATAGTAACACCTCAGTCCAGACCCCCAGCCAAACCAATAAAATCCAACATAAAAAGGGGTAAATAACCCCTCCTATGTTATGTTCCCATTATATAACTGATTTTACAGTTTGTCAAGTATTTTGAGCTAGATTGCACCGATTTTTTAGTTTTTAGCTTTAAATTTTAAAAAATTGAATATTTTTATATTAATATTATTTATTCAAGTTATCAATTATTTGATTGCCAGAACCAATTTTTTCCTCATCTGCTACAGATAGCTCTTCGATGTTTTGATCTTTAATTTTATCAACAATTTTTGTTAATTGTCTTTCTCTAGTTGTATCAACCTGCATAAATTGCCTGTCAGTTGATTTTATTCTTTCCCCAAGTTTATCTAATTCTATTGAAAATTTCTGATATTCTTTGTCAAAAGTTTGAATTTGCCCAATAATTTGATGCAAATTTTGCTGATATTTAAAATTAGCGTGAGCTTGTTTAATCATTCTTAAAATTGCTGTAAAAGAATAAGGCCCAGTAAGCAAAACTTTTTTTCTCATTGCATCTTCCCAAACATCATTCATTTTTTCATAAATATAGGAAAAAATCATTTCATTTGGAATAAACAAAATCACAAAATCAACTGTTTTTTCTGCTGGATTAATATAGTCTCGCGAACTAACTTGTTTTATTTTTTGCTTCACATCTTGGACAAACTGCTGAAAATAGTGTTTTTTATCTTCTTTATTTTCCGTTTCTACATATTTTTTAAGTGACGAATATGGAAATTTTGCGTCAATATTTATTTTAGTTTTATCTGGCAAATAAATAGTTAAATCTGGACGGGTTTTTTCTGATTTTAAAGTTTGGTGAATTTGATAATCTTGCCCAATCACAAAACCAGCCATTTTTAGTAAATTTTCAGCAACTTGCTCACCAAAGGCTCCACGCATTTGATTATTATCTAAAAGTCTTTTTAAATTATCAGCAGAAGATTTTAAATCCCCGCTAATTTTTTTATATTCTTCCATTTCTTGTTTTAATGCAGAAAAAGAACGAACTCTATCTTCATCACTGCCTTTTAATCTTTCTTCATTTTTTCGCAGATCTTTTCTAATTTCATCGATTAAATTAGAAATTTGCGCTTTTTTCCCATCAAGATCAGTTTTAATATTTCCTTTTTCAGCTTGCAAAACCTCTTTTGCCAAAACTAAAAATTGTTCATTGTTATTTCTTAAGGCCTCTTGCGATAAACGAGCAATTTTTTCTTCTAGATTTAATTCTTGTAATTCTTTACCTTGTTTTTTCTTTAAAAAAAGATTAACTAAAAAAATTCCAGTAACAACAGCTACAAAAATTGTAATTAAAATATAAATTAAATCAATAGACATAATAATTAATTTTTAAAAGCTTTTGAGCAAATATCTTTATAAGGGCACCAATTACATTTTATCAAATCCGGAGTTGCTTTCATATTGTTTTTCCTAATTCCTTTTTCAACGCTATCAATCATTTTTTGAGTTTTTTCTAATTCCTTTTTTGCAAAAACTTTCTCAGCTTTTAAATTGGATTCAATAAAAAACAAACTGGTTTTTGGAATTATTTCATATTTTTTATACCAAGAAAGCGCATAAATCATCATTTGAGTTGATTCTTTGATTTTCTGATCAGCTTTTTTTTGATCATTTACATCTGAAGTTTTAAAATCTCTAATTTCAACATTTTTTCCTTTTCCATAAATTAAATCATAGCGACCAATTATTTTTAAATTATTTTCTAAAAATTCAAAAGGTTGCTCTACTTGCTCTGGTATTTGTTTTTCATCTTTATCGTGCTTATAAAAATTTTTTAATGTTTCTTGCCCTTTTTCAAATAATCTTTTTTCATGTTCTCGGCTAATAAACCCAATATTCTCAAAAGCTTGTTCGTAATTTTTTAGCAATTCTTGCAAACCCATTTTTTGTTTATTAATTTTAACTTGAAAATATTTATTCAAAGCATTATGAATCGCAGTCCCATAAACTATTTGGCTATTTTTCAAAAAAGGAATTTTTAAAATATGACCATAATAAAATTTTCTTGGACAGGTGTTATAATCATCAATTTGCTGACGCGAAAGCCTAATAATTTTCTGATTAAATTTTTCTGGCAACTTAATTTTTTGAATTGGCTTTTTTTGAAAATGACGAATTTTTTCAATTGCAGAAAATCTTTGTTTTTTTGTTTCAATTTTTGGAGTATTAAAAAATTCCAAAACAAAAGGCGAAATTTTTTTAGCTCTTTTTCCGCCATAATCTTCAGCAGCTGAAAAAAATAAAAAATATTTTGCGCGAGTTGCAGCAACATAAAAAAGCCTTCTTTCTTCTTGCAAATGCCAATTGCCTTGAGGCAATCTTTCTTTAATTAATTCTTTTGGCACTGGCAATTGTTCTCCTTTGTTTCTGGAAGGAAATCTGTCAGCAACGCAATTAACTATAAAAACTACTGGCCATTCCAAACCCTTTGCACTATGAACAGTTAAAATATTTACAGCATCAATTTCAGTATCAATTTCTGAAGAAACAATTTCGTCTCCAGCGCTAATTATTAATTCTAAGTTTTCCAAAAAAGAAAAAGTGTCATTATTTATTTGCGCAGAATTAAAAGATTCAATTTTTTCAAAAAATTTGGTGATATTTTTAATTTTTTGTTCTTCTTCATAAGAAGCATTTAAAACTAAATTTTTAAAATATTTTTTTTCATCAAGATAATCATAAAGCATTTCGCCAACAGGTTCTTTTTTTCTTTTTCGATAATTTTCAATATCGTTCACAAATTCAAAAAGCGCTTTATTTTTTTTCTTTTTTAAAATTTGCCAAAAACTACGGTTTGTTTTTTTTGATTCTGCAAAAATTTTTGTCAAAACCTTATCAGAAATATTATAAATTTCTGAAGTAGCTAATTGATAAAAAGAAATACTATCATCTGAATAAACAAGGCATTTTAAAAAAGCAACTAGCATTTTTATTTCCGGCAAAGAATAAAAATTTGCTGATCCGGAAAACATAAAAGGAATACCTTTAGAATTTAAGGAATTAATAAAAAAATTTGCATGGTTGTTGGCGCGAATTAAAATAGCAAAATCTTTAAATTTATATTTTTTTTCTTTTTTCAATTGAACGATTTTTTGAACCACTGAGTCAGCTTCTCCAGATAAATTATTAGCATAAATTAATTCTGGAATTTGATTGTGAAAATTCGCAATTAAATGTTTGTCAATTTTATTCTGAACTTCTAGACGATCTGGATTGTTGTTTTGAATCAAATTATAAGAGTAATCTAAAATTTCTTGGCTCGATCGATAGTTTTTGTTTAGAACAACTTGCTTAGTATCTTTATAATATTTTTTAAAATCTAAAATATTTGAAATTGCAGCTCCGCGGAAACGATATATTGACTGGTCATCATCACCAACAACTGTAATATTACCTTTTTTTCCAGCGATTAATTTTATAAGTTCATTTTGAGCAAAGTTTGTGTCTTGAAATTCGTCAACTAAAATATATTTAAATTGGTTTCTGATTTTTTTTAAAACACTTGGGTCTGTTTTTAAAAGTTTATAAACTAAATAAATCTGATCGCCAAAATCTAAATTTCCTTTTGCAAGCATTAGTTCTTGATATTTTTTATAAGCTTTTGCCAATTCTAAAGTTTTTTCAGCTTCAATTTTTTCGGCTTGATTTTTATCTTTAACGTTTTGTAATGTTTTTTTAGCATATTTTAAATAATCTTCAGGTTGAATAAGTTCATCTTTTAAACGTGAAAAATGTTTAATTAATTC
>CAYUUY010000064.1:0-4225 GCA_964448035.1 uncultured Candidatus Saccharibacteria bacterium | reverse complement strand
CTGTATAATAAATAGTATGAGTATTAGTAAAAAACCAAAAGATTTTCAAGTTCTATTTTTTGATATGGATTCTTTTTTTGCTTCAGTTGAGCAGCAGATTCAGCCTAGTTATCGCGGCAAGCCGCTTGGAGTTGCGCCTTACACGGGTAACACTGGTTGTATTATTGCTGCTTCCAAAGAAGCTAAAAAAATCGGAATTAAAACTGGCTTTTTAGTTGGTGAAGCCAAAAAAGTTTGTCCGCAAATTAAAGTCGTCGAAGCTAGGCCAGCTTTATATATGATTTATCACAAAGAAATTAAAAAAGTTTTATCAAATTTAACCCCTTTTTATCAGCCCTTAAGCGTGGACGAATTTTTAATCAAGCTTAGCCCAAGCGAACGAAACCACAAAAAATCACTTGAAATCGGATATCAAATCAAACAAAAAATCAAATCTAATGTTGGTGATTATTTAACTTGTTCTGTGGGGATTAGTTCAAATCAGTTTTTGGCAAAAATGGCAAGTAAATATAAAAAACCAGATGGATTATTTGCAATTAAACTCCAAGACCTTAAAAATTTTTATCAAAATTTATGTCTTCGTGATTTAACAGGTATTAATTTTCAAATGGAGAAAAGACTTAATCTTAAAAAAATTCAAACCCCGTTGGATCTTTATCAAAAATCTCTTTATGAGCTTGTGCAAATTTTAGGTCATTGGGGCAGATTATGGTATTTTCGTTTGCGCGGGTATGAAATTGATGATTTTAAAACCAAAACTAAAAATATTGGGCATTCGCATGTTTTAGCGCCCGAGCTCCGGGACTATCCAAAAGCGCAAGCTGTGCTTAAAAAACTGGTTGCTAAAATTGGTTATCGTTTGCGAAAAAATAAACTACTTGCCCAAGGCCTTAGCATCAATATCAAATTTGTTAATCAAGCCTATTTCAAAAATTATAAAAATTTCGCTCCTGTTTCAGATACTTTTGCTTTGTATAAATATTTAGCAGAAATTTTAAAAAAATGTTCTTGGCAAGCTCGTCCCTTGCGGCTTGAAGCAACTAGTTATAATTTAGTCCCAAAATCTAGTTATCAAATAAATTTGTTTGATGATTTTGAAAAACAAAAAAACTTGGCGCGCGCGTTAGATAATATTAATGATAAATACGGAGCTGAAACTTTAGGCATTGCTTCTGCCTACGGAGCTGAAAATTCAGCGCCAGACAGAATTCCGTTTGGAAAACCGCGCTATGATATTTTTTATTGAAATTAGCTTTGAAAAAAAGTAAAATAAAAATATGAAAAAGAAAATTTTAGTTTTCGCTTCTGGAACAAAAACTGGCGGGGGATCAGGATTCCAAAAGCTTGTTGAAAATTCTCAGACCAAAGTTTTAAACGCTGAGATTGTGGCAGTAATTTCTAACCAACCAGCTGGTGGGGTTTTTGAAAAAGCTCGAAACCTAAATATCAAATTTGAATATTTTTCAGGTCCGTACGATTCCTTAAATTATCAGAAAATTATTGATAAATATCAGCCAGATGTAATTGCACTTTCCGGTTGGCTTAAATTGGTTAAAGGTTTAGATCCGAAAAAAACCATCAACATTCATCCCGGAATTTTGCCAGAACTTGGCGGTAAAGGAATGTACGGAATTCATGTTCATAAAGCAGCTATTGAAAAATTTAAAGCTGGCAAAATTAAAAATACGGCTGTTAGTATGCACTTTGTCACAGAAAAATATGATGAAGGCCCAGTCTTTTTCCACTATCCAGTCAAAATTTTAGAATCTGACACGCCAGAAATTTTGGCTCACCGGGTTAATCAAGCTGAACATAAATATCAATCTTATATTACAAATTTAGTAACTCAAGGCGAAATTTCTTGGGACGGCAAAAATCCAGAAAGTTTAAAATTGCCTGAGGGTTATAAATTTTTGAGAAAATAGAACTTTCAGAGCTTGAGCAAAATATCTAAAATTAGTTTGTTCCAGAAATTTGATTTTCCAAAGTTTCAGAATTAGAATTCTGAGTGTCAAAACTAGGATTTTTTCTTTGTCTGATTTTTTGAACAATCCAGTAAACTAAACAGGCCAGAAGATAGATATAAAGAGCTATAAAAAATATAAATAAAATCCAATAATAAATCGGGTCAATACATTTACTTGTAGCACTTGCCGCAGTAGACCATTTTTCTTCTTCAATTGTCATTTGAGGCATAACTTGTTGGCATATGCCATCTGGTGCAAAATATTTCGTAATGTTATAAACAAATAAAGCTGGTAAATAACCGCATATTATAGGTAGTGCTACTAAAAGTATATCAGAAAAATTATGTATTACTGCTACACCTGATTCTTGATTTCTGCTGCCGAATATTAAAAATAAGGTCAAAAATAAAATAGATATTACGATACAACCAAAAAAGAAAATCAGTTTAAATTTATTTGGTTTTAGAAATTGCCAAACCTTGCTCATTAATTTAATTATCTGCTAGCTTTTTCAAAAAATCAAATTAATGTTATCGATTTTAATTAACCAAACTGTTCTACAATTCTGCAGAATATTAGAATAGTGTTTTGAATTTTTAAAATAATATTCTAATTTCTATTATCCTCATTTTTCACATCAATCCTGACAATATCTCGGGGTTTTGAATTGTTGCAAAGCTCAAGTGTCTCAATCCGCCCAATCACATATCCAAGCCAGCGAGTAGCTTTGCGCGAACCATCCATTTTTTCGATTTCTTCAAGCATCCAAAGTAAATATTCTGGAAGCTTGTTCATATCTTCGGTAATTTTTGCGTTAGGAAATTTTTTTAAAATAATTTTTGTAAATTGTCTTCTGCTGTTTGGGTAAAAATTCATCTTAATTTATTATATTAAATGCTTTTTTCTTGTCCCATTTTTTATTTCTTTACACTTTCTTAAAAATCAATTACAATAAAAATAAAGGGAGGGTGATGAACGAAAAAATTTCCACAACTCACAAATCTTTTTTAATTATTTTAAATTTTTTAATTCTTTTATTTTTCTCTTGTTCAAGTTTATTTATTAGTTCGAGTTTTAAAAAAGTTAATGCTACTGAACAGGCTTGTGACGAAGGTTGCGCAAGCAGCGAAACAGAAAAAGTTTCGATTGTTGATCATCCAGGATTATACCAAACCTTTACAGCAGAGAAAAACCGCTTAACCCAAGTTGGTGTTTGGTTAACAGGCAAGACAACTGGCGCAATTAGTTTAAGGCTCTACAAAGATTCAACTTTAATTGATACAGCTATGTCTTCAACACCTGCAGGATATGCTTTGGTTTATTTTGATTTTGGTGAAATTATTGAAATAGTCCCAGGATCTAAATATTCACTTAAGCTTTCAACAATAATCCCAAATACATATTGGATGCGAAGTGAATATAGTAATTGTTACACAGGCGGTCAAGCATATGTTGATGGCGTTGTTCAAAACTATGATTTTGGTTTTTTGCTATGCGGTTATAATTATGGCACTCAAGAAAATGATGTAATAAAAAATCAAGCAAATGAATTTAGCGAGCAAACAGAAAATACATATTTAAATAATTTGTATGTTCAAGAAGGCGTTGATTTTGAAACTAATTATGGCGCTGCTCCTTCAGAAAATGTTTTAGCTGCTATAGAATCACCAACAAATTTAATTGCTACAAAAAGAACTTATAAAGCTAAGCCGGCAGTAACTTTATCTTGGGAAAAATCAGATAGTTTTGCTACAATCACAGGGTATAAGGTTTTTCGCAAAACCGGCTCAACAAATTACAAACAAATTGCTCAAACTACTAAATCAGTATTGAAAATAATAGATACTGGCGTTGAAGAAGGCGGTGGATATTCATATATGGTGCGTGCTTACAAAGGAATTTATGAATCACCGAATTCGAACGCGGTTAGTATTGTTGCAGGCAGAAAAGCCACTGCGCTTGATGGTTCAGTTTCCATTGAGCTTGAACTAAAATGGTCTGACCCTTGGGTAATTGCTTTTTTTACTTTGGCAATTGTGGCAATTGTAATTCTAATTTATCTTTATGCATATAGCCAAAAAGAGCTAAGGAATAAAAAACGTAAATAATTTCCGGACTCTGGGATTTTTGATTTTAGCTAGGAAAAATGTTCCTAAGCTCAGGCTTTTGTGTTATAATAACTTTGTGCCCTTGTAGCTCAGTGGAAGAGCAGTTCCCTTCTAAGGAAAAGGTCGCAGGTTCGAATCCTGCCAAGGGCG
>CAYUUY010000063.1:0-4316 GCA_964448035.1 uncultured Candidatus Saccharibacteria bacterium | reverse complement strand
ATGCTGTCATCCTGAGGAATATAATGACGAAGGATCTAGAATCCGTTAGGATTCGGATATCCGCTTTGCTAGATTCTTCGCCCTTCGACGAGCTCAGGACCCAGAATGACAAATAATTTAGATTGCCGTACTCTTTTCAGTCGCTCGCAATGACGAGAAAATCTAAATTGCCACGAGCTTCGCGCTAGATTCCTCACTCTGTTCGGAATGACAGAGCGTTGAGATTGCCATGTCATTATGCCCAAAGGGCGGACTCCTTGCAATGACAAAACTTGCAAGCTTTGAATTTTAAATTATGTTTCTGAGTTCTGAGATATTAATTATTAATTATCCAAGTTTTTTCAATCAATTTTATTCAAATATTTCAAGCGCTTTTTCTGCTGCTTGAAAACATGCTAATCTTTTTTCTGGAACTGGGTTCCAACCCCGGCCATCACCGTTTTCAGCCAGCATTAAATAATGCCAAGCTTTTTCTGCTTTTTTATTATCTTTTTCTTTAATTATTTTTTCTCGAATCTGATTGCAAAGCATATTAAGAACTTGATTATCTGGTTCTTCTGTCCAAAGCGAAAGTTTTGTTCCTGGCTCGCCAGATCCAGCTTTAACATAAATTTTTCTTTCAGCTTTATTTTCCTTTAAATATTCATCTGGCCAAGTGTATTTTATATTCATTTTTTCCAGCAAGTCCAAATATTTCATAAAACTTTTAACACTAACATTAAGCGGGGAATTACCGCCTTTAAAACCAATGTTTTCGATATCCACAAAATATGGGAAAAATAAACCTTTTCCATATTTAATTTGTCTTTTAATTTTTCCTTTTAGCCCTGTCCAAGTTTGCAATCCTTTTCTAGTCATTACTAAATTAATAAGTGCTGACCAAGAACGATTATTATTTAGCCCAATAATTTTATCAATACTGGCATCAATTATAAAAGGCTCGTGATCAGTTAAACTAACTTCGCGTTGAAAACTGCGATATAAAGGATAAAGCGAAAAGATTTTATAGAAAATTGGCTTTTCTAAAATTTTTGCCCCAATATCACCAGAATATGATTTTCTTTTTGCTTTAATAGGCGCGCTTTCATTAGACCGCGCAGAGTATTCTATTAAATGGTGGGGAATTATTGTCCATTTAAAATCAAATGAATCAAGCAGTTTTGAAAGACTTGGATCCCAGGCATATTCAGGCAAAGCAAAACCATTTGGTTTAACATTAAAATATTTTTTAACTAAATCTAAGTGGGTTTTTATTTGTTTTTCTTGGCTGATTCTAGGGATTATTGGCAAAACTGGGTTTGTGTAAGTGCCACCAACAAGCTGAACAGAATTGCGTTTAACCAGTTTTTGAAATTTGGCAAGCGTTTTTGGATATTTTTCCGCCAAGATCTCAATTGTTCTGCCAGTTAAGAGCATTAATATTTTGGTATTTTTTCTTTTTAAAAGTTCGTCCAAAACTGGATTATAAGAATCTTTAATAATATCAGGTAATTGGGAGTGAGTTGTTTCTGCATATTGCAAATTGCAATATAGCATATTAATTGTTGGTAAAGGATTTTGTTTCATTTTGCCTTTATTATTTATTATTTTTACATAATTATTATATCTGAAGTTTGAAGATTAAAAAAGCCTTACAAGGTTTTATTGAATTTTTGTGTTTTTGTGGTAAAATAAATTAGGATGTTGCCGGTTCGTCTAATGGTAGGACGCCAGGTTTTGGTCCTGGAAATTGGGGTTCGAATCCCTAACCGGCAAATAAGAAATTAAATAAAATAATTATGGCAATTAAATAAATATGCGACAATGAAAAGAGATAGTGATGCAAAAATATGAAGTAAACCATAAATTAATATCAAATCTTTTAAGCGATATTCAAATGGGCTCAATCGCTATTCCTGAAATTCAAAGACCATTTGTCTGGTCATCTACTAAAGTAAGAGATCTTATGGATTCTCTTTATCAAGGATATCCTATTGGTTATATTATTTCTTGGAAAAATCCGGACATTAGGTTAAAAAATGGAGAACTATCATCTGGAAAAAAAATACTTATTGACGGTCAACAAAGAGTTACTGCTTTGCAAGCCGCAATTCTTGGCGAAAAGGTTATTAATAAAGAGTATAAAGAGGTAAATATTACCATATCTTTTAACCCGCAAACTGAAGAGTTTGCAACACTTACTTCAGCAATTGAAAAAGACAAAAAGTGGATTCAAAATATATCAAAAGTGCTAACATCTGATGATCTTTTTGGAGAAGTAAATTCTTACTGCGAAAAAAATCCTGAAATTGAAAAATCAAAAATTGAAAAAAATGTTCAAAAACTTTTAAATATTAAAAACAAACAAATTGGTTTTATTGAATTATCGGAAAATCTTGATATTGAAATTGTGACAGAAATTTTTATTCGTATTAATTCCAAAGGTGTTGTGCTTTCGCAAGCAGATTTTGCCATGAGTAAAATAGCTTCAAATGGAGATTATGGAGTGAGCATCCGAAAACTGATTGATTATTTTTGCCATCTTTCTCGAGAACCTAAATTTTATAAACACATTAGTGAAAATGATCAAGACTTTGCTAACAGCAAATATTTAGATAAAATTTCATGGTTAAAAGATGTTAATGATGATTTATACGATCCAGATTATTCAGATGTTATTAGAGTAGCATTTACCAAAAATTTTAAACGAGGTAAACTCTCAGATCTAGTTAGTTTATTGTCAGGAAGAAATTTCGAAACAAGAGATTTTGAAAAAGTTATTGAAGAAAAGACCTTTAAAAATCTCGAACTTGGTGTTTTGGATTTTGTCAACAAAACAAATTTTGAGCGTTTCGTTATGGCAATTAAGGCAACCGGTTATATAGACAAAAGCCTTATCAATTCACAAAATGCTTTAAATTTCGCTTACGCTTTATATCTATATCTGATTGATAATGGGTTAGACTACGACAGTATAGAAAAGTTTGTAAAAAAATGGTTTGTGATGTCAATTCTCACCGGTCGATATTCTGGGTCTTCTGAAAGCTGGTTTGATTTTGATATAAAGAATATTCACAAACAGGGCGTAGAAAAATATTTAAAAACAATAGAAGAAGCAGATTTATCTGGTAATTTTTGGGACATTGGGTTGCCTTCAGACCTTGAAAAATCAAGTATTTCTAATCCTTTATTAAGTGCTTTTTTCGCTGCCCAGTGCTATTTTAATGATAAAGGATTTATGTCAAAAGATATTTCAGTAAAGGATATGGTTATACACAGGGGTGATATCCATCATATTTTTCCAAAAGAATATTTAAGATCTAAATACTCATCAAAATCTGAATATAATCAAATTGCTAATTTTGTTTATGCGCATCAGAATTTAAATATTAAAATCGGGAAAAAATCACCCAAGCAGTATATGAATGAAATAGTTAAAGGTAAATATTCGACCTTAAAAAATGAAAAAGAATTAAAAAATAATTTAAGAAAACATTGTATACCAGAAAATATTTCCGAGATGAGCATTGATGATTATCCAGAATTTTTAGAGCAACGCCGAAAACTAATGGCACAGAAAATGAAAAAACATTATTGGAGTTTATAAAAAATGCCCGAAGCCTTTTCAAAATTGGAAATTGGGGTTCGAATCCCTAACCGGCAAATAAGAAATTAAATAAAATAATTATGGCAATTATAAAAATATTTCAAAAATATTTTGACAAATCGCATAGTGCCATTATAATATAATTATGCTTAAGTATTTTTTGATTTTATTGTCGCTTTTACTCATTAATCTCGGAGCATTTTTAATGTCTTCAATGGGTGATCCCTTCAAAAACATATTAGCTTTTTCTGCCTGTATGTTTCTTTCAATAATTGGCATGTTAGTAGGAATAACTGCAACAATTATTTTTATAAAAGAAAAGATTCCAAAATGGTACAAACATATACGCAGAGGTGTGGTAGTCAAAAGTGTTGGTCTCCCTTGGGTGTTACTAACATTTGCGATCATAGAGCTATGGCTCTATTTAAGATAACTAAGAGATAATAGCTTTATAAAAAAATTGGTGAAAATGCCGATGGGCTATCCGTATGCTTGCGCGCCGGTGCGGCTCGGTGATATGTCCTCTTTTTTTCTAGGTAAAAGCTTGCATTAACAGGTAAAGAAGCGTAATATATTAGGCGTAAATAACAACGGTTCGGTGATGAGGTGTTAGAGAAATAATATGCCCGAAGTATTTCAAAAGTTAATTAACCAAAAAGTGAAGTAATTATGATGAAATAATTATGATTGAGACTGAAATAGACAAATTAATCACGAAGTGGCAGAATAA
>CAYUUY010000062.1:2091-4318 GCA_964448035.1 uncultured Candidatus Saccharibacteria bacterium | reverse complement strand
GACTTTATTAAAATTATGAACGATAGAGTAGATAGTAATTTTGAAAACGAAAAATTAAAGCAGGCATTTGATTTTTTAAATCTTAAAATTAAAGAGGAAGAACTCAATATTAAAAGTTTTTACCGCAAATTAACAGACCAAGTTGAAATAATTCGACTTGATATTGGACAAGCCAAAGACGCATATAAACTATTCGAAACCATTAACAACAGAGGGCTTAAATTAAGTGCTGCAGATATTGTTAAAAATTTTTTGTTAGGCCATGCTTCAATATTAAGCAGTAATATATTAGAAGATGTAAAAGAAGATTGGCGGCAATTAATAATAAATCTTGATGAGCTGGATTATTCCGATATGGATAAATTTTTTAGGCAGTATCTGATGGGTAAAATTAAATTGAAAGTTCCTAACTCAAGATTGATAGAAGAGTTCAAAAATTATTATTACTTAAACATTAAAGAGTCCGAAAATCTTTCAGATTTTCAATCTCGTATTGAACTTATCGGGAAAAAGAAAAATAAGCGCCAAGAAGATAATGGGGTTGAGGGTTATGAAGATAATGGCGATGAAGATATCGCAAAATTTAATCTCGATTCATATCAACAAAAGAAATTAGGGATAGTTTCTTTTGCTAAAGAGCTAAAAAAATGTTCATCTATTTATAAAGATTTAGTTTCTGGCGAAAATGAAGATATTGATATTAGTAGAAAATTGAAAGGACTTAAAAGTATTGAGGCTTTGCCGTCGTATACTTTCTTAATGAATTTGGTTTCAAATGGAGTCCAGAAAGAAGACTATTTAAAAATTTTAGATTTAATTGAATGTTTCATTTTACGACGACAGGTTTGCGAATACCGCACAGGTGAACTAGATGATATATTCCCAAAATTATGTCGTTTGTCTAAAAAGGGTTTAGTAGAAAATATAAAAAAGGAGCTTTTTGAACATTTGCCAGATGATAAAGAATTTAAGGAAAAATTCCCGTTATTCAGCAATAAAGGGTCAGAAGAAAGAGCAAAATATATTTTGACAAAAATTGAGTATAAAATTGAAAGTGACTCAAAGGAAATAGATATAAGGGGCGGAAGGGAGGTGCACTTAGAACATATTATCCCTCAAACTATAATCGGGAAAAAAGCTAGAGAAGAGCATGGAGGAGATTGGGTTAGGTACCTTGGAAACAACAAAGATAAAGTAAAAGAACTACATAAAAAATATATTAATCGGATAGGGAATCTTACAATTTTAGGTGAAGGTCTTAATATTAAAGCTTCCAATAATCCTTTTCGGTCAAAAATAGAGGAATACAAAAAATCCGTGCTTTTACTAAACAAGGATTTAGTTGATAATTATAAAAAGTTTAGATTTTCTCAAGTTGATCAACGCGGTGAAAAATTGGCTGAAATAGCTGTGAAAATTTGGAGATTCTAAATAAAGGCGGCACGCCAACTTCGTTGGCACGAAATTCGGCGGCGGCGAAAGCCCCAGTAGATTGCGAGCAATAAAAAAATATGAGTTTTCTTCAGGCAATTATTTTGGGTATTGTTCAAGGCATCACAGAGTTTCTGCCAATTTCCAGCTCTGGCCATTTGGCAATTTTGCAAATTTTTTGGCAATTACCAGAATCCTCTATTTCCTTTGACGCTCTTCTCCATTTTGGCACCCTCGGCGCTATTTTAGCGGTTTTTTACCAAGAAATTAAAACAATTGTAAAAAGTAAAAATTGGAGTATCATCAAGCTTATTATCATCGGTACTATCCCTGCTGGATTATTTGGCTTATTTTTTCAATCAACAATAGAAACTCAATTTAATTCTCCAAAATTTATCGGTTTTGCTTTTTTAATAACTGGCCTTTTTCTTTGGCTGACTAAATTTACCAAGGTGCCAGAAAAAACAATTCAACAAAATCAAGATGATATTACTAATCTTTCTTGGCTTGATGCTTTATTAATAGGGATTGCTCAAGCAGCAGCCCTTTTTCCCGGAATCTCGCGCTCGGGAATGACCATTGGCGCTGGCTTATTGAGGCGACTAAATCCTGACACTGCTTATCGATTTTCGTTTTTACTGGCGATTCCGGCAATTCTCGGAGCTGTCATTTTGCAAACGCCAAATTTAATTCAAGAAGGACAAAATAATTATTTTATTTACGCTTCTGGCGCCTTAATCGCTTTTCTGACCGGGATTATCAGCTTAAAAATTTTGGCAAAAATACTAAAAAAAGG
>CAYUUY010000062.1:0-1991 GCA_964448035.1 uncultured Candidatus Saccharibacteria bacterium | reverse complement strand
TTTATCAATCGCTTAAAAAAACCGCCCGGAAAAATAAATGGCCTCTGCCTCCTTTTGGCGATTTTCCATTAGAAATATCCTCTGGTGAACAATACGGCGACTACAATACCACTGTCGCTTTCTCAATCGCCAAAGAAACAAAAAAATCGCCAATTAAAATCGCTGAAGTTTTGGTAAACGAGATAAAGCAGCATCAACCCAAACAAATAGTCAAAGTTGAACTGGCTAAAAATGGTTTTATCAATTTTTATCTTGATAAAAAATTTATCCAACGAGAATTGAGAGAAATCTTCCGAAATAAGGCAAATTTTGGTTTTGCGAAAAAGGGCAAAAACAAAAATATTATTATCGACTATTCTTCGCCTAATATAGCCAAACCAATGCATATTGGGCATTTACGTTCTACTATCATCGGCGAGACCTTGGCAAATCTTTATGAATGTTTGGGCTACGAATTAATTCGCTGGAACTATTTGGGGGATTGGGGCACTCAATTTGGAAAATTAATCGCCGCTTATAAACTTTGGGGCAATAAAAAAGAAGTAGCAGAGCGGCCCATTGATACCCTCCTTGATCTCTACAGAAAATTTCATAAAGAAATGAAAAAAAACCCTGAATTAGAAAAATTCGGCCAACAAGAATTCAAAAAATTAGAACAAGGAGAGAAAGAAAACAGAAAACTATGGCTTTGGTTTAGGCAAGAATCTTTAAAAGAGTTCCAGAAAATATATGATTTATTAGGGATTAAATTCGACATTTTTATTGGGGAAAGTTTTTTTGAAAAAGACCTTGTTCCTTTAATAGAATCTTTGCAAAAAAAGAAATTAGTTCAAAAGAGCGAAGGGGCGCTGATTATCCCTTTGGAAAAATATAATCTGCCTCCGGCTTTAATTCAAAAATCGGATGAAGCTAGTTTATACCTCACCCGCGACTTAGCTTTAATTCAATACCGTTTCCAGAAATATCATCCGACAAAAATTCTTTATGTTGTCGGCAATGAACAGGATATTCACTTTCAACAAGTTTTCACCTTGGCAAAAATTATGTTTCCCAAGCAAAAAACCGAATTAGTCCATGTCAAATTCGGCCTGGTTTTATCCGAACAAAAAAAGAAATTTTCCACCCGCGAAGGTGAATTAATTTCCTTAGAAGAAGTAATCAACCAAGCAATTGAAAAATCATTAGCGATAATCAAAAGTAAAAAACCTGATTGGCCGCTATTAAAACAGAAAAAATTAGCTCAGGCAATTGCCATAAGCGCCCTCAAATTTAATAACTTAAAATCATTCCGGACTCTTGATATTGTTTTTAACTGGAACAAAATGCTTGATTTTTCCGGAGATACCAGTGTTTATCTTCAATATACTTATGCCCGAATAAACAAAATCCTTACTAAAGCTCAAAAAACTCAAAGTAAAAAGATTAAACCAGATTATAAAGAATTGAAAAACCCTCTAGAAATCCAGTTAATTAAAAAGTTATCTGAATTTCCAGAGGTGATAGAGCTAAGCGCTGAAAAATACGCCCCAAATTATTTAGCTACTTATCTTTTATCTCTGGCCGATTTAACTAACAAATATTATGAATCTGTGCCAATATTAAAGAGCAAATCATCAAATAAAAGAAGAACAAAAGCCCAACTTACCCTCTTGGAATGTATTATTGATGTTATGCAAAAAGGGTTTAAAATATTAGGTATTCAAATTTTAAAACAAATATAAAAACATATATTTAAAAACAAATCTAATCAAATATATTTAAAAACAAATATAATCAAATATATTTTAAAACAAATATAAAAACATATATTTTAAAACAAATATAAAAACATATATTTAAAAACAAATATAGTAATCAATATAGTATTAAAAGTTTTATTTTTTATAATATTTTTTATAATAAAAGTACTATGACTTTTAAAGTCATAGTACTTTGGTGGGGTTCGTTTTCTCGTTTCAAGCGAGAAAACGTTCAAAATATTATCACTTAAA
>CAYUUY010000061.1:0-4402 GCA_964448035.1 uncultured Candidatus Saccharibacteria bacterium | reverse complement strand
AATTAGAGAAAAAATTATTATAATCCATAATTCTACATTTGCTGAACCATATCTTAATTTGACCTCTGATTATAATCCAAAATCACCATATACTATACTTTTTACTGGTAAAATATATTGGCCTCAGATTGGAGCCTTAAAAAATTTAATAAAAGCCATACATGAAATTAATGATATAGATATAAAACTCAAAATTTATTCGCCAAGCCCTATTGATTACTTAAAAAGAATTGGCATTAACCCATCAGAAAAAGTTGAAATTTCAGTAGCTTTACCAAAAGAAATGCCAAAAATTCAAAACCAAGCGGATATTCTTTTCCTACCGCTTTCTTGGAACACAAAAAGCCCTAATATTATAAATACAGCAACTCCGGGCAAGCTTACTGATTATCTAATTGCCGGAAAACCAATTTTAATTCATGCGCCATCTTCAACTTTTTTAGTAAAATACGCCAAAGAAAATAATTTTGCAGCAATTGTTGATGAAGAAAATATTGAAAAATTAAAAATAGCAATCAAGACATTGCTAACTGATAAAAAATTATCCGAAGAACTTATTAAAAACGCAAAAAAAACTTTCTTTAAAAATCATGATGCCAATCGCAACGCTTTAACATTTCAGAATATCTTTAAAAATTGCTAAGACTTCTTCCCCATAACGCTTTTGAGTAAATCGTTTGCTAGACCATTGTTGGCCATTTTGTCCCATTTTGTGCATTAAAAAAGGATGTTCGTAAAAAAATTTTATTTTTTCTGCAAGTTCTTTGTAGTCTCCGGGGGTATAAAAAAATCCATTAACGCCTTCCTTAATTAACTCCATTGTTCCCCCGCTTCTTGCCCCAATAACCGGTTTTCCCATTAACATCGCTTCAATAGTAATTCTTCCAAAAGCTTCAGATTTTGAACACATAAGAAGAATATCTGATTCTTTAATAAATTTAAATGGATTTTGTTGAAAACCAAAGAACTTAATATATTTACTTAAACATTCTTTTTTAATTAATTGATTTAAATAAAACTTATATTTTTTGCTTCCCTTTCCAACAATCCATAATCTCGCATTAATATCAAAATGAACTAATTCTGAAATTGCTTTTATCGCATCATCCTGCCTTTTACCTTCAACTAATCTACCAACTATTACACACTTTATATCTATATCTTTTTCATTTGATATAACAGTTTTATCATTCAATATATTCTCGGAAATTGTAATAGATTGATAAACTACTTTTAATTTAGATAGAGGAATGTATTGTTGATATTTTTTTATTAATGCTTTGGAAACAAGAATACAAATCGTTGACAATTTATCTATAAATCTCAAAGAAAATCTTTCACCAAAATCAAAAACATAATTATTATCTTCTAAACCAAACTCATGAATATGCCATATATGAGGTTTCCTTGCTAATTTGGCAACAAAAGCACCAACCCATACACCTATTGAATTAGTATAAACTATATCGGGTCTTTGTTTTTTTATTTCAAAAAAAAGAAATATCGCCATACATAGATTCCAAAAAAGCCTGCCTATACGTTTCCATAATGGTACTAATGAATCTTTCTGACTCATCCATCCTTTATAAGGAAAAATTTTTAAATCAATACTGCGTTTCTGTAATGCAATCCTTAACGGTCCATCGCCAGGTAAAATAACAAAACAATCAACTAATTTTTTCTGTAAAGAATCAATTAACTCGAGTAAGGCTATATCTGAACCACCTTTTCCAAAAGAACTTGCTACGAAACATATCTTCATAATTTTTTAAAAGAGTTTTTTATTGTACTGATATTATATGTCCTAGTTTCTTCCACATAATCATAAAATCGTTTCTTATCAATTTCTTGCAACTTACATTGAAGATATTTTTCCACACGATTACTCCATTCTCTTGCTAAAGATATTTTTGTTTTAAATCTTTCTATATCTACGTTACTTTTCGCATTTTTCAATTGGGTCTTGTAATCAGACATCTTAATAAATTCAATTATCAATCTATCTATCATTTCACCAACACTATAAACAATATCATTATTTGTCCAGTTTTTTGTTTGAACTAATGCTCTTTGTTTATGATGATAAGATTTATGAATTAAAGCATTAATCTTAGATTTTGCCTCCACTCGTTGTTCTCCAACAACTCTAACAAGTAAATCTAATTCTGAATATGGCTTTGGATTTTTCTCTCCTCTTTTTCTCAACTCAATTATTTTCATATTCGCTTGGTAACATATGAAATTAGCTCTTGCTAATTGTCTAATTTCTTTTTGTAATTTATCTTTTATTTTTGTTAGTTTTTTTGCAGAAAAATTTTCAGAAAATAGTTTTTTAATCTTTTGATATATTGGAGAAAAATCAACTTTTTTTAAAATGACCCCATGTTGTTTTCTTCCTTTTAAATCATATGTTCTGGTTTCTTCTAAGCACTCATAATAACCTTTTTTATTTATTTCCTTTAATTTTAGTTTAAGAAAATGTTCCACTTCTTTGCTCCATTTACGGGATAGCACAATTTTTTTCCTTATATTTTTCTTCTCTATCATACCGGCGCCTTGTATTCTTATAAAATAATCGGCTCTTTTTATCTCTTCAATTATTAACCTATCTATCATTTCGCTTACACTGTAGACAATATCATCAGTAGTCCAATTCTCCGGCTGGCGTAGGTATAATTTTCCTGTTGGGTAAATTTTATTGATTAATTTATTAATTTTCGCTTTAGATTTCACTCTTTGCTCAGCAAACTTTCTTGCTTTTAATTCTAAATGTGAATACACAATTAAATCTGAGCGGCTATGTTCTCTAAATTCAAGGGCTCTCATATTGGCTTCATAAATCGATAAATTAGCATTCGTTAGTCGGTTAAAACTTTCTATTAATGATTTCCTTATTTTGCTATAAATATTCTTCTCAAAGGAGGATATTAAATAAGATTCTATTTTAAAAAACAAGTTAGAAAAATCAATTTTTTTTACAATCATACTATATTTTCCTTTTTTATAATACCAACTTTTTTAAGTAAATTGAAAAACTCTTTTCTAAACCTTCTTTTTGCTCTCGAATAAAAAGAAATCGGATCATAATCCATTTTCTTAGAAAATTCTGGCGCTGGTTTATTAAATCTACCTCGCTCAGCGCCTTCTAAATGATAAGCAATACTGTCTAAACTCATAATGAATTTAAATCCTTGTCTATGAGCTTTTTTAAAAAAAATCACATCTGGAGTTCCGTGATCTAATGTTAACTCCCAAGGGCCTGCTTTATACCACATCTCCTTAGGAAAAAGATACGGAAAACCAATAAGATATAAATATTCTTCTCCTTTTAGACCTTGTTCGGTTTTTAATTTATTCTTTTTTAAAATAGCGTTACAAAACTTATCAAATTTTTGCAAATTAAACTTTCCATATTCTGTAATACCAAAATTTCCTTGATAATGCTCTAATATAGCTTTAGGCATAACAACAACAGAACTTACCATTTGTTTTTGATTACAATGTTTTGCCAAATTAATTAGCCAATTTTTATAAAATGCCTGATCTGTATTAACAAGCCCACTATATTTATTAAGTTCAAAAGCTTTTGTAAATCCCTCATTTATCATCGCCCTCAAATTAGGTACATAGCCAATATTTGGGATTTCTTTATGGTCTACTCTAAATATTTTCAGCTTTGGATGAGATTGTTTATACCTTCCTTCTAATTCTTTAATATATGAATCAACTTCAGGCGTTGTATTCCAGCAGACAATAATATAATCAAAATTATCAGTTCCTGCATTTTCTATTAGTTGTTCACTACTAAACCTCAGCATCTCCAAAGTTTCGCTGACACAATTTATAACGCTCACACGAGGGTATTTAGAATCTTTTTTTCCCATTATTTATTTACTAAACCCAAAAAATTAAATCTTCTTCCATCTTTTTCTCTAATCTATATTTATAATTAGGACCGATGGATTTTACTAATTCTGGTATTTTGATTTTATCGTCTTTCAAATGATAAGCAGAACAAGATATAACAGGGGAAAATTCTTTAATTGTATTCCTCGCCCCTTGAATAATTTGTTTTTCATAGCCTTCGGTATCTATTTTAATAAAATCAACTCTTGCTATATTATTTTCTTTAACAAAGGTATCAATTGTTGTAATTTCAATAGACTCTTTCTTATCAAAGTCTGATTCTCTGTTTTTTAAAAAATCACTATCAAGAATTATACTTGCCCCCCTAAGTAATGACCTCGAATCAGTCATTATCTCAGCTTTCCCTTTTTTATCACCGAGGGCTAAATTATAAGGAAAAATACTATTCTCTAAATTATTACTAGCAATATTTTTATTTAATATCTGAAATGTGCTTTTGACTGGTTCAAATGAATAAATCTTGCCTTTTGGAGCT
>CAYUUY010000060.1:0-4455 GCA_964448035.1 uncultured Candidatus Saccharibacteria bacterium | reverse complement strand
TATCAATTCTATTTCGGATGCCGTTTTGCTGCTTATGATGACAAGAGGGATCCGGCGGTCCGCGATTTCCCTCAGCGCATCTGCGGCAGGCCTAAAGGAATAGGTTTCGGCATCCAGGAGGGTGCCGTCCAGATCGGTGAATATAACGATCATAACGATTCCTTTGCGGAAACGGCAACGGATACGCGGATTTGGAGGAACGTGATGCTCCGACGCCGGCCGCCCACACCCGTCCATCAAAAATGTGTCAACGGCGGTTTGCCGACGGGGAAGACATTGAATCCGATTCTGAAAAGCGATTCATGATCAAGGATATTCCTTCCGTCGAAGATGAAGGCGGGTTTACGCATGGTTTCATATATTTTTTTGTATTCCAGCGAAGCGTATATATCCCATTCGGTCATAACGGCGATGGCGTCGCATCCTGCCGCCGCTTCGCAGGGGTCCTCGACAAAAGATACGCTCTCCCCTATGTCGGCGAGGTCCCTTTCGGCATTAGGCAGGGCCCGGGGGTCCGTAATCACCAGTTCGGCCCGTTCTTCCACAAGCCTCCGGGATACCGATATGGCGGGGCTTTCCCGTGTGTCTCCCGTATCGGCCTTAAAGGCGAAGCCGAACAGGCATACACGTTTGCCGGCGAGGGTATTGAACATGGCGCCCAGCATATTCAGGATGAAGCGCTCCTTCTGATAGTCATTGATCCGGATCACCCCTTCCCAGTAATCGGCCACCTCACTAAGTCCGTACTGCCGGCACAGATAGACCAGATTGAGAATGTCCTTTTTGAAGCACGATCCACCGAAACCGATGCTGGCATTCAGGAATTTATCCCCCAGCCGATGGTCCATCCCCACAGCCCGGGCCACTTCGGTGACATCCGCGTCCGTCCTCTCACAGAGGGATGAAATAGCGTTTATGGAAGATATTCTCTGGGCAAGAAAGGCGTTTGAGACAAGCTTCGACAGTTCGCTGCTCCAGATATTGGAGGTGATGATGCGTTCTCTCGGCACCCAGTTCGCATAGATCTCGACCAGTTCATCTCTCGCCCTCAGCCCCTCCGGCGTCTCGCGCGACCCGATAAGAACCCGGTCAGGAGACTCCAGGTCCCTGATTCCCGTCCCTTCAGCCATGAATTCGGGGTTTGACAGCACATCAAAGCGAACGCCATTGTCAGTGGCAGTCAGAATACGTTCCATGGCGAGGGCTGTTTTGACCGGGAGGGTACTCTTTTCAACAATAATCTTCGGCGACTCCGACACCTCCCGTATCTGGCGGGCCGTCCTCTCCCAGTACTGGAGATCGGCTGCCATACCGGCCCCGGCGCCGAAAGTCTTGGTCGGCGTGTTCACACTGACAAAGATCATGCCCGCCTTCCGTATCTCCTCTTCGATCTGAGTGCTGAAAAAGAGATTTCTGCCGCGAACCTCTTGTACGATTTCATCAAGGCCGGGCTCGTATATGGGGAGCGTGTACGAATTCCACGCCGCGATACGCTTGGGATCGATGTCGACGACCGTGACCCGGTACCGGGGACATTTGCGGGCTATCACCGCCATGGATGGCGCGCCCACGTACCCCGCGCCGATGCAGAGAATGCTTTTTTGAAAGGTCATACCCTTTTCCCTCCGGATGAACGGGCACAGAAAAAAGGAGCACGAACAGATAAAAATGGGGGTAAGCGAAAGGCCTATCCCCCATTTTACAGTGGAGGCGGCAACCGGACTCGAACCGGTGAATAACGGTTTTGCAGACCGCTGCCTTAGCCACTTGGCTATGCCGCCCAAAACTGGAGCGGGCGAACGGATTCGAACCGTCGACGTCAACCTTGGCAAGGTTGCACTCTACCACTGAGTTACGCCCGCTTGATTTTCGAGACCCGTTTCTTAATAAAATCCGCCTTCGTTGTCAACGAAAACTTTTCATGCCCTCTCTGCTATTCCCTGATTTTCTGTTTATAGAACTTCAAGAAATAATCGGCGCCCGACCAGACCGTCAGCACGAGGGCGAGATAGAGGACCGCCATGCCCACCGCGTGGGCATTGAGGCCGAAAACCGTATCATAATGTATCAGAAGCGCCGATACGGCGACAATCTGGCACAGCGTCTTCTGCTTCCCCAGCCTGCTGGCGTCGATAACGAGACCGTCGGCGGAGGCGATACTCCTCAAACCGTCCACCAGGAGATCGCGCATGATAATAATGGCGACGATCCAGGCCGGGATTCTCCCGATGGGGATCAGCATAATCATGGCGGTGGTCACCACGAGCTTATCGGCGATGGGGTCCAGAAACTTCCCCATGGTGGTGACGATATTGTACTTCCTCGCCACATACCCGTCTATCAGGTCGGTGATTGCCGCCATGATAAAAAGGACGGCGATGATCATGCTCAGAATTCTGCCGGGTGAGAGAAGAAGCAGGAACAGGACGGGGATCACCGCAAGCCGGATGAGGGTGATACTGTTGGGAAGGTTGAACACCTGGCCCGTACCCTTCGATGTCTTCAGACTGTCAAAAAAGCCTCTCGGAAAATGCGTCATGTCATCCCTTTGGAACGGTGCGCCAGTCGGCCAGAAATTGTTCGACCCCTCTGTCGGTAAGGGGGTGACGGGTCAGTTGCTGTATCACCTTGAAGGGGATCGTGGCGATATCGGCCCCGAGGAGCGCCGCCTGGAGAACGTGCAGGGGATGCCTGATGCTGGCCACGATGACCTCGCAGTCGAAGGCATAATTGTCGAATATGGTCAGTATCTGCTCCACCAGATCCATTCCCGTCTGGGAGATATCGTCCAGTCTTCCGATAAAGGGACTCACATATCGCGCCCCCGCCTTGGCGGCCAGGAGGGCCTGTACCGGCGAAAAGATCAGCGTCTGGTTCACGCCGATTCCCTGGTCAGACAGGGCCCGGGTGGCCTTTAATCCTTCTGTTGTCAGGGGAACCTTGATCACCACGTTTTCGGCCAGCTGCGCCAGTTTCTTCCCTTCGGAAATCATCCCTTCGGCGTTTTCGCTCACCACCTCAAGGCTCACCGGCCCCTTCACTATTTCCAGGATCTCCCTGGTGACCGTATCGAAATCTTTCTTTTCCTTCGCCACAAGAGAGGGGTTCGTGGTAACGCCGTCAACCATCCCCAGCTTCAACCCCTCTTTTATCTCTTCGATATTACCCGTATCGATAAAAAACTTCATACACGCTCCTTAACAGTTTTCCTTCTTGTATTTCTCAAGGCATTCCCTGCTGCAGAAGTACACGGTTTCGCCCCTCACAACGGCCTTGTAAGCGCTGTTGACGGGAACATAGGTTCCGCAGCATGGATCTTTCACCAGATCCTCCCCTTCAATGCGGGGGGGCGTTCCCGAAGCGCGCCCCGACACCTTCCTCTCCGACGGGGTAAACAACGCTCTGGAGAGCCGATATATCACATATACGATAACGCCTGCAATTATTAACCTAATCATCTTCACCTGTAGAGCGGCCCCATTCGCCGCTCATCCATTCTACGGTGACGGTATCGTCAAGCCGGTCCAGGAGACCCCTCACGGAGATCCCGAAAACGGGATGTACGACATGGGGGGCAATCTCGTCCAGCGGAACAAGGACAAAGCGCCGCGCGTGCAGCCGGGGATGGGGGATACTCAGGGACTCCTCATCTATAACGGCATGTCCGTAGAGAAGGATATCGATATCGATGATCCGGGGCCCCCATTGAACGCCCCTGATTCTCCCCATCGCGTTTTCCACGTGCAGCATCGCATCCATGAGGGGACGCGGCCTCAGGGTTGTTCGGATCTCCATAACCCCGTTGACAAACCAGTCCTGCTTCGCCACCCCCACCGGCTCCGTTCTGTAGAGCGATGAGCGTCTGAGAACCGTGACGCCGTCTATGTCGGAAATACGTTTCTCCGCTCGGGCACAGTTCACGACAGTCTCCCCCATATTGGAACCGATGCCCAGAAAGCAGATGACGCCGCTGTCCACGGAAGGCTCCCCCGTCGTCAGCCCTTCAAACCCAGAACATCCTGCATGTCATAGAGGCCGTTGTCTCTGTCAACAATCCACAAGGCCGCACGGAGGGCACCCCGGGCGAAATTATCCCGGCTGTGGGCGCGGTGGGTAAACTCGATCCGCTCTCCCATGCCACCAAAGAGAACCGTGTGCTCGCCCACAATGTCGCCGGCCCGCACCGTGTGAACGCCGATTTCCCCCTGGGGGCGCGCCCCGACCATCCCCTTGCGGCCATACACGCCGACCTTCTCAATATCTCTGTCAAGAGCCTCCGCGATGATCTGGGCCATCTTCACGGCTGTCCCGCTGGGGGCGTCCTTCTTCTGGTTGTGGTGCGTCTCGCTGATCTCCACGTCATACTCATCCCCCAGAATAGCGGCCAGATCTTTCAGGATCTTGAACATGACATTGACCCCCACGCTCATATTGGGGGCCAGGACGCATCGCGCT
>CAYUUY010000059.1:1163-4566 GCA_964448035.1 uncultured Candidatus Saccharibacteria bacterium | reverse complement strand
TAAGCTCTAGGAAACCAGGAGGGGACTAGAGCGCCAACTCATCGTACCGGCAGAGAGATTCACGAATAATGGTGCGCCCTTCGGAGCACCCAACCTCATTTGCGAATACGGTCGCAATTGCAACTGAGGGAGTAAATCTCTCTGCCATCGAAAGTTATAGCAAGCTGCCCAGAATTTCTCTGGCGCGGCTTGCTTACGCAGAAGGCTGGATCAAAAACAAGGAGGTGAAAGGGTCCTTCCTGAAGCCCAGCCTTCTGCGATAAGTTTTGACAAGCCTCCAAAAATGGGGGAAGAGTTGAAACGTAAGCGTTCCCAAGGTTGCCCTCCCTCCCTTGGCCGGAGCCTCGCTTACTATCAACAAATCCCCCACCAGACTTCTCTAGTCCATAACGCCAGCGCGATCTTCCAGATTCTCTGTTCCCGACGCCGGCGATTGTGGTGCACTCATGGATGGCGCGCAAGCCAAAAAGCTATTATTCACCCTCATTTTTATAGCTTTTACTCGCTTGCGCGCCTTTTCTCTTTCATTTTTAGAAATTTTATGATAAGATATTTTTATCAGCAAATTTTTTAAAATGAATAATATAACACAAAAATTTATAATTAAAAGACCGCCAATCAAATCTGGCGATATTGTTCGTGTTCACCAACAAGTTCAAGAAGGCGAAAAAAAAAGACTTCAAGTTTTTGAAGGCATTGTAATTTCAATAAAAGGCTCGGGAGTTAGCAAAACATTTACTGTCCGGCGCGTCAGCTTAGGGGTAGGTGTTGAAAAAACATTTCCCCTTTATCTACCAACTATTAAAAAAATCGAGGTTAAAAAAGGCACTAAAGCGCGCAGAGCCAAGCTTTATTATTTGCGCGATTTAGTTGGTAAACAAGCCAGACTCAAAGAAAAGCATCTACCAAATTCAGTTATCAAAATTATGGCTGAGATTGAAGAAGAAGAAAACAAGGTAAAAAATCAAACAGAATCAAAAGATTTAAAAAATAAAAAAACTGATGATTCTAAAGAAGAATCAAAAAAAGAAGAAGAACTTAAAAAATCCAAAAACAAAAAAAGCGCCAAATAATCATTTAGAAATTAAACTTAAAATTCAAGGATATAAATATATTTTTGGAATAGATGAAGTTGGCAGAGGCGCACTCGCTGGACCACTTATTTCTTGCGCGCTTCGTTTACCAAATTCTAAAAGACCCTATAAAATTCGAGACTCAAAACAGCTTTCGTTTAAAAAACGAGCAGATTTAGCTAAGAAATTAGCTAGCTTTTGTGATTATGGATTTGGCATTGTTAGCCCAAACGAAATCAATTCTCAAGGTTTGAGCTGGGCCTTAGAAAAATCATATTTGCGCGCAATATCACAGCTTAAAACAAAGCCTGACCATTTATTAATTGATGGTATTGTTGGAATTAAAAAATCACCGTGCCAGCAAACAAAAATCATTCGCGGAGATCAAAAAATTTCTTCAATTGCCGCAGCCTCGATTTTAGCAAAAGTCTATCGAGACGAAATAATGATTCGGCTCGCAAAGTTAGAGCCACGGTTCGGATTTGAAAAACATATGGGATACGGCACAAAATATCATCGAGAAATGATTTACAGATTTGGTCCGTCTCCTCATCATCGTCATTTTGGATTTATTAAAGAGTTGATATAATTTGGTTAGAACCAATAGCCAATAGGCAAAAGTTATTAGCTATAAGTTATTATTAAATCTATTTGATTATAACTATTATCTTTTGGCTACTAACTAATAGATAAAATTATGAAAAAATCTTTAGGTGACTTTGGCGAAAAAATTGCCGAAGGTTATCTTAAAAAACACGGATACACAATCCTTGAAAAAAATTACAGAACGCGCTTTGGCGAGGTTGATATTATTGCCAAAGAAGGCGAAATAATTTGTTTTGTAGAGGTTAAAACACGCACTGGCACTGATTTTGGCTTGCCACAAGAAGCAGTTAATTTTAAAAAACAAAATAAAATAATTCGTGCTGCGCTTGCCTATATTACTGAAAACAAATTTAAAGGCACTTGGCGAATTGACGTGGTTGCAATTTTAATTGATAAAAACAAAAAAACTCACAATATTGAATTGATTAGAAATGCGACCTCATTTTCTGTTTAATGATATAAAAGACCTCAGTATCGAGACAAGTAAAACAACACCTGCCTGTCGGAGACTTCTTGAAATTCGTAGTTTCAACAAAGGATTTTAGTGAAGTTAAGAAGCAAGCTCACCTTAGAAATTAGGTAATAGGTAATGTCTCAGATCTCAAAATTATGGAGTTATTATTAAATATAAAATCATCAGCCACGGAGTGGCTACCATAATTCTGAGTTATTCATTTTAAGTTATTAATTATTCTTTCTCTCTCAGGGAAAACTCAGGAAAATGTCTGGCAGCGCGGATAGGCGCAACCTGAATCTCTTCCTGAGAGAACAAGCATGAAGTGGTAGGATTTTTGAGTTGGGGATTTCTGAACTCTGGGTTTAGCGAGGGCGGTTGTTGGTATCTGACGGATTGACGCGTGGTTGCCAGGCTTGAATCCTAGGCACGTTTGGCCAGAAGAACCACACACCAAGAGTTAAAGCAAAGAATATGCCAGAGAGCACGAGCCAAAACTTGGCTGCTATTGGATCAAATTCAATAGCCTTGACGCACGCAATACTTGAAAAAAACGCAGCAATGGGGAAAATAACAGACATGATTACGCGACCGACCATACAACACCACCCCTTTTTTCAGTGTGGGAATAGTCGCAAATGCTTCATGTGCGGTTGGCGCGATTTACGCGAACGGCGGAATCTTGTTGGTCGCGGCATATCAGCAACCGAGTTTTTGGCAAGTTGGTTGATTTTGCCAGAACCTAAGTTCCAGAGCCATGGACCGATGCCCATTCCAAGCGCTAGAATCGCAAGCATTTCCCAAAACGCTGAATCTTCTGGGTCGGTTACTTCGGCTACAACAGCTGCTCTGTGGCAAAAGTAGACTGCCACCAAGCTACAAATCGACAACAGTACTTTCAGCGCTGTCATCATTTTCACTTCCTTCTCCCTATTGCGTCATTTCAGCACTCAGCGCCTACGGCAAAGCATCTCCCATTCTTTATCTGATGTTTTACCGGCATCCCAACTTTGGTACCCAAACCATAATATCTGAAAAACAAGAACGAAGAGCATCTCTGCCAACTTGTCATCAGCAGAAAGGCTAAGATCTATTTGCTTACTTATTATCAAAAGAGCAATAAACCAAACAGATGAGTATACAGTAAGAATGTTGCAGCACTTTACGAATGAGACACGGGTCCGCCTCTGATGCCACATGAAACAAGCTAAACAAGGCAAAAAAACCAGAAACAGAACCGTTGTATCTAGAAATTCAGCTAGATCCATCT
>CAYUUY010000059.1:0-1063 GCA_964448035.1 uncultured Candidatus Saccharibacteria bacterium | reverse complement strand
AAATGTGCACGAGGTTTACACTCGACTTTATGAACTTTAATATACTTCAAAATCGTCTTTTTGTCAAATATTTACACTTGGCTGGCTTTACTTTTAGAAGGCTGGGATATAAAATAATAGAAGCAACCAAGGTTTTGTCATTGCGAGCCCTGAGAAAAATCGAAGGGCGCGGCAATCTCTTGAACAGGGTATCATTTCCGACCTGCTTGCTATCCATAGCTTTCTTGAAACACAAAGTTTTGTGTAGAAAGTTTAGCAGAGGATAGATTTGGGAATCATTTTCTTTGTCATCCCCGTGTTATTCTTTCTGTCATTCCCATGAAAATGGGAATCTATAAAATAGATGTTGTATGTTTTGCATAGATTCCTGGTCAAGCCAGGAATGACAAAATACTATATACTCGATACTAAATACTATTTACTAAATTCTATGAAAATCAAAACTCGAATCGCTCCCTCGCCTACTGGTCTGCTTCACATAGGCACAGCGCGCACCGCGCTTTACAATTTTTTATTTGCCCGCGCAAACAAAGGTGAATTTATTTTGCGTTTTGAAGACACTGACAAACTCCGCTCAAAAGAAAAATTTGAAAAAGATATTACAGCAGGATTAAAATGGCTTGGGCTAGTTTGGGACGGCAAAGTACTATATCAAAAAAACCGACTTAAAATTTACACTCAAAATATCCAAAAACTACTTAAATCTGGTTCTGCTTATGAAAAAGATGGCGCTCTCTGGTTCAAAATGCCGTACAATCAATCGATTTCTTGGAACGACGAAGTACGCGGCAAAATCGAATTTAGCACTTCAAATGACAAAGATTTTGTAATTGTTAGAAAAGATGGCACTCCGCTTTTCGCGCTTTCAAACACGATTGATGATTACGAGATTGACAAAATTACTCATGTTATCCGCGGCGAAGATCATATTTCCAACACTCCGCGTCAAATTCTAATTGCCAAAGCTTTAGGCTACCAAACAAAAATTAAATACGCTCACTTGCCAATGATTCTAAATGAAGATAAATCCAAAATGTCCAAGCGCAAAGATCCAGTCTCTGTA
>CAYUUY010000058.1:0-4606 GCA_964448035.1 uncultured Candidatus Saccharibacteria bacterium | reverse complement strand
AATTTTTAAATAATTTTTAATGTCCTAATTTTTAAATGATTTTAAAATTAAAAATTTAAACCAGTTTATTTAAAAATTTAAAATTGGAAATTAAAAATTGATTTTTATGTTGTTTCACTATCTCGCTCAAGACCCAAAAGGCCGCATCAAAGAAGGCAATATAAACCAGCCTAATACTGAGGCCGTTTTAGAATATTTGACCACTCAAAAATTAAAACCGCTCTCAGTCAAGCCCTTATTATTGGAAAAAGGCGTGAAAGAATCCCGTCTTTTTAAAAAATCTCTTAGTTTACAAGATAAAGTTTTTTTGACAAAATACCTTGCTTTAATGTTAAAGGTTGGTACTGACTTGTTTAGCGCCATAGATATTTTAATTCAAGATTTTGAATCTGGACCAGCCCAGCGTTTTTTATTGGAAACAAGGGCTAATTTAGAGCGTGGCGAGCCGTTTTGGAAAACTTTTGCCGAGCATCCAGAATATTTTTCGCCAGTCGTCGCAAACTTAATAAAAGCCGGAGAATCCTCGGGAAATTTAGAAGCTACTTTAAACCAGGTTTCTTTGGATTTGGAAAGAGATAGAAATTTACAATCAAAAGTAAAATCTTCGTTAGTTTATCCGGCGGTCTTATTAGTCGCTTCTTTATTTATGGTAATCTTTTTGGTTACTTTTGCTGTTCCCAGATTAGGCGAGATGTTTTTAGGCACTGGCCAGCCAATTCCTACTTATACGAGAGTTGTTCTTTCAGTCGGGATGTTTTTAAATAGAAATCTTATTATAATTCTTCCTTTGGTGGTTGCTATTCCTTTGGGATTATTGTATTATTTTAGAAAAGTGAAAAGAGGTCAGGAATTGTTATCCTCGCTATTAGAAAAAATCCCTATTTCCCGTAATTTAATTGAAAATATGGCTCTCCAGAGATTTACCAGTGTTTTATCAAGTTTAATAAAAGCGGGAATGCCGATAATTCAAGCTATTGAGGTAACCAGTGAGGCTGTTGGTCATCCTAAATATGAAGCCGCTTTATCCAGAATTGCCAAAGAGGGTTTGGCAAAAGGATTGAGTATTGGTGATTCTTTCAAAAAAGAAGCAATATTTCCCGCAGTAGTTTCCAATCTTCTGGCAATTGGAGAAAAAGCAGGTCATACCGAAGAAATTTTAAAAACCTTATCCGAATTCTATGAAGTGGAAATTGACGGCGCTTTAAAAACATTGGTTTCAATGTTAGAGCCATTGCTCCTGATTTTCTTGGGGCTTATTGTTGGCGGCATCGCCCTTTCTTTGATAGTTCCGATTTACCAAATGGTGGGACAGTTCTAGCAAGCAAAGCTTGCTCAATAATCAATAACCAAGATACAAATTACAAACAATAACCAATAACCAAATATATGCCCCATCGTGACGTTGCATTTTTAAAATTTGATTTAGAAGATAGAACGACAGAATTTGCTAGAAAAATTATACAGTTATGTAAAGAACTACCCAGGGATTTAATAAACCAACGTTTGATTCCTCAAATTGTAGGTTCGAGTGGTTCTATTGGCGCTAATTATCGAGAAGCTAATGATTCTTTAGGTAAAAAAGATTTTATCTTAAGACTGAAGATTTCTCGTAAGGAAGCCAAAGAAACTTGTCATTGGCTTATATTATTAAAAGAGGCTAATTCTAATAAAAGCGATAAGATAGAAACGCTTTTGCAAGAGGCAATAGAATTAAGGAATATTTTATCTTCTATTATTAATAAATCTCTTTAGTTTGGTAATTGAATTTTGGTGCTTGAATATTGTTTGGTTATTGTAACTTGTTTCTTGGTTATTGTATAATATTATATAAACATTTATGAATAATAATTTACATACCAAATTCGAGATTCCAGATTCCAGATTCTTTTCTTCTCGCTCCGCGAGAAAAGCTTTTACGCTTCTAGAAACTCTCATTGTCATTGGCATCACTGGCATTTTGGCAGGTGTTGGGGTTTCTTCTTATATAAATCAGCAAAAAGCAAAATTATTAGACAGTACTGCTCAGGAAATTGTCGGCTATCTCCGTTATGCCCAGCAAAAATCAATGGCTCAAGAAGAGGGCAAACAATGGGGAGTCCATTTTGAAAATTCTGCTTCTGGCAATGATTTTTACGCTTTATATTCTGGCGCAAGTTATACATCCCCAGCAGAAACCCGCTACCTGCCAAAAGAATTAGAATTTCAGCTTCCTTCATCTGGAAATTCAGTAAATATGTCTTTTGAAAAATTAACAGGTTTTTTGTCAGGAGCATCTTATGAGCAAATAATTTTACAAGATTTTTCAGGAAACGCTGAAAATGTTTTGGTTTGTAGACAAGGGATCGTTGCCTCTAATAGAGATATAAGTGTCTGTGGTGAAATCGATATTACTGCTCCAATAGTGTCCAGCGTCACAGCTTCAAATGTTTCCTATGGTTCTTATGTTGACAGCCCATTTGATCTATCAGCTAATATAAATGAAGAGCAGGGGGGCCTTTTGTCTTGCGAATACACAATTAACGGTGGTAGTAATTGGTACACAGCGACTAGATCAGGCACTGGGCCTTCTTATACTTGTACTAAAACTGGAATTAGTGCTGCTAATGGAGCTAACTTAACTCTAAATATGCGGGCTACCAGTCAAGGAGGAACTGGTACTGGAACATCTATTTCAAGAACTATAGATACAGTAGCCCCAACTTGTTCTGATAATTGGACAGATAATTGGACTACAACTACGCCAGTAAATATAACCATTGCTTCTAATGATACAGCATCAGGAGTTGGCTCTACAAAATATTGTATTGATACTACTAATACTTGTACTCCAACAACTGTCGGCACTTCTGTTTCAGTTATTTGCGCTTCTGGAAGTGCTTGCACTCAATATATCCGTTATGCTGCCTGGGACAATGTTAATAATACCAGTTCAGTTTATTCTAAAAGAGTAAGGCAGGATAAACAAAATCCAACAGCTTCTGATAATTGGACAGATAATTGGACTACAACTACGCCAGTAAATATAACCATTACTCCTTCTGATGGTTCTGGTTCAGGTATTTCCACAACAAAATATTGTGTTGATACTGCTAATACTTGTACTCCAACAACTGTTGGCACTTCTGCTTCAGTATCTTGCGCTTCTGGAAGTGCTTGCACTCAATATGTCAGATACCAAACTTGGGATATTGTTAATAATGCCAGTTCAATTTATTCCAAAAGAGTAAGACAAGATAAACAGGCGCCTACTGATGGTACCTTGACAGCTGAAGCAAGTGGCCTCCAGGTATCACTTTCTTGGACTGCTGCCTCAGATGGCTCTGGTTCTGGTTTGGCTAGTTCCAATACCTATAAATTGGTTTTTCTCACAACAGGTTATCCAGCAGCCAATTGTACAACCGGTACTCAGATTTATCTTGGTTCAGGCACAAGCTACACCCATACAGGATTAACTAGCGGTCAAACTTATTATTATCGTGTTTGCGCTTATGACGCGGTTAGCAATATATCAACTGGGGCGACTGCTTCAGCAACGCCTGTTCTTAAAGCTAACGGAGAAACTTGTACCTCTGGAACCGAATGCCTTTCTGGCTATTGTTATGTTGATAATGACGGAGATCGCTACGCGCCTGCTTCAGGAACCAAAAAATGCCAACTCAATTCGCAACTTTCAGGAACTGATTGCTGTGATTCAGATAGCCGTGCCTATCCCGGCGAGAGTACATATTATAGTTCAACAAACAATTGCGGCAGTTGGGATTATAATTGTAGTGGTTCTATAGAAAAGAGTGACTGTACTGGTGGTTGTACAATTGACTTGACCAACAAAAAAACTGGTTATAACAATCGTACTTGTAGTCCTCCTTCGGGAAGCTATGCTCAGGATTGTTATACTACAAATTGTTCTTATAGTTGTGGAACAACATTTAGTTACTGTTATTGTCAGGGTTTTACTGGTTCTGCGGATTGGGCTGATGGTTGTTCTCTTTGGAATTTTTATAGGCTTGGGCAGGGGGAAGATACATGCGTATATAAGTAATCAATGTTAATAAACGTAATCTATGTTAATAAACATTGATAGACGGCCTCTCGGTTTTTCAGATAAATCGGTTTTTCAGATAAAACAGTAGTTGACAAATGCAAAATACCCGATAAAACATATTTAGGAAATTAAATTGATTCAAATTATCTCAAAACGGTTAAAGGTACAATCTTAATTGTTTTGTTTTTACCTTGTAATTATGGTAAAATATATATAATGAAATTACCCTCCTTTCTTAAAAAATAAAATATTTTTGGAATGTAGGTTTTACGAAAGTAGATTTAGAAAAAGACTCCTGCCATTATCAGAATATTAGAATACGGTGATTCTATCGAGGTTTCTATCGAGGTTCAACCTCGATAATCTTTTTTCTATCATTACGAGGAATGTTTTTGTCGCATAAAATGTTTTGTCTGTTATTCCTGCCCCCCCCTCCCACTATACTCTATTCTGTATAAATTAATTTTCAATTTTCAATCAATTTTCAATTTTCAATTTACAATTTTCTTTGTCATTCTGAGCGAAGCGAAGAATCTCGCCACTTGTTGGCGAATCTTGCATCCG
>CAYUUY010000057.1:0-4651 GCA_964448035.1 uncultured Candidatus Saccharibacteria bacterium | reverse complement strand
TCAATCGTACTTATATATTTATCTTCCCAAATCGGATCGAGTTTCTCTTGGACTTTTTTATCCATTTTGTCCATTTCTTCTTCATATTTTTTATCTTTAATTGCTTGTTCGGCAAAGCAATCAATTGGAGTTACTTTAGAACTGGTTAATATTTTTTTCATTTCCTTATAATGATCTTTTATCGGGCATGGCATTAACCAGTTTTTAATTTTGTGAGGATTTGTTTGCATTGCGCCGTAACTTTTTTGCCACTTTCTAATTTTTCTAAATAAAGGATGTTTTAAAATATCGGTTAATGTTTTCCCTCTTTTATAATAATCTTTTATATTGCCAATTGAGTAAGGATTAAAAACACAAGGAGTAATGTTGCCGTTCCATTCAATATAAAAATAGCCGCCTTTTTTTCCAGCAGAAATACAACCGCTGGTAATAGCGCCGGAATTCCAAAAATCAGCAATAAAATATTTTTTCTCGCGAATTAATTCATTAGTTTTTAAAAGCAGTTTTTTCCTTTGTTCTGGAGTAATCATCATTTTTATTGATCCTCTTCCAATAGGCATAAGTTGAAATATCCAAGCGTAAGATATTTTTTTATTCTTAAAATAATAATTCCAGAAGTTATTAGTTGCTATCATATTCGCGTTTTCTTTGGTTGCAGTTACTGAAATTCCATAAGGAACGCCATATTTTTGTAAGTTTTCCATTGCTTCCATTATTTTTTTATAAACGCCTTTTCCTCTTCGAGCGTCTGTTTCTTTTTCAAAACCTTCAACTGAAATTGCTGGAGAAATATTACCAACTTTTGCAATTTTTTTGGCTAATTTATCAGTTATAAGTGTTCCATTTGTATAAATCATAAACCAATTATTTGGATGTTTTTTTGCAAGTTCAATTAAATCTTTGCCTTTAGATTTCCATGCAAAAGGTTCACCACCAGAAACAACAGTAAACCAAGAACCCCATTCTTTGGTTTTCTCAGTAATTATTCTATCAACAATTTCAAAATTTAATTTTTCTGCTGATGCTGAATCGCTATTAGCGTAGCATCCTTTACATTTTAAGTTGCAAAATTTTCCCGGAGAAATTGTGATAAAATTTGTTGGATAAATTTTGTGTTTTTCAAGAAACTTTTTTTCTTTTTTTTCGTAGCTGCCAATCATTTTAGAAATACTAGGAATTACCAATTCGGTGAATGGTTTTTTTATTTCTTTATTTTTTGCATTTGAAATAGCGCAATCTAAAGAATTTATTAATGCCCGAGTTATATAATATCTTTCCAAATTTACTTTTTGAGGAAAACGTTTATCTTTTAAAAAACTTTTTTTGGCTTGGCTGTCAATAACTCGTATCAAAATTTTTCTGGTAAAATCATTGCTAATTAATATTCCAATAACTTTTGGTTTTGTATTTGACAAAAATTTGTTTAGTTTTGATAAAGTTGTGATGTTTCTTATTTTTTTAAGAATGTTTTTCATTTTTCTCCATTTTGGCAGAAAATTCTGAGAAAATAATATTTGAAATTTGTTCGGTTATTTTACTGAAATTAATTTTTTCTTTTTTAAATGAGTTTTCAATTACTATTCCGTTCATCATACTTATAATTATTGTTGCCATTAATTTGCAATTAATTTTATTATTTAATTTTAAACTTTTTACAACTTTTGTGGCTTCAATAATAATTTTATTTTTTATCTGTTTTAAATAACGAATAATTTTTATATTTTTTGGTAAAACATTAAGATCTACAACTTTAATTAAGTTTTTCTCTTTTGAAACAAACCGAAGATAATTTTCAATAAAAGCGATTAATTTTTCTTTATCTTTTTTAAATTTAATTTTTTTTATTACTTTAATTTTAAATTCCTGATATACCTTTTTTAATACATTTTTATAAAGTTCAGTTTTTCCAGTAAAATGATAGTAAAGAGCAGCTTTTGTAATTTTTAGCTGGTTGGCAATATCATTCATTGAAACTCCAAGATAACTATATTTGGAAAAAAGTTTTTGAGCAGTTTTGATAATTTTTTGTTTATTTTTCATAATTAACTAACCGGTTGGTAAGTATATTTTAATAATATCTATTTTTTGAATCCTGTGTCAAGATAATGATAAAATTAATAGTATAAGAAAATGAAAAAAAATTACAAAATTGGATTATGCTTAGGAATTGTGGTAATTTTTGTTTTTTTAACAATTGTTGCCATTTTATATCTTAAAAATAAAAATGCTAAAAATTTTAGTTTAAATTCTGAATTATATGAAAATTATGTACCGCCAGGTTCTGAGGATCCAGACTTTTCTGGAAGTGAAATGTATAAACCGAATCCAGAAGAAATTAGCTATATACCAATTTTAATGTACCATTATATTCAAGCGCCTCCTGGAGATGGAGTTGTTGACGGATTGTCAGTTTCTCCAGAAAAATTTGAGGAACAATTAAACGATTTATATGATGCTGGCTATCGTTTTGAAAACTTAGATTATGTGTATAAAAAAACAAAAAATGAATCTGTTGAAGATGACAAAAAAATTATATTAACATTTGACGATGGTTATATTGATTTTTATACCAGTGCTTTTCCAATAATTAAAAGAAACAATATTAAGGCAACAGTTTTTATTATTGTTAACCGAGTTGGCCAGCCTGGGTATATGAATTGGGGTCATTTAAAAGAGCTTGACAAAACCGGACTGGTAACAATTGGGTCTCATACTTTAAATCATATTGCTTTAGCAAGCGCTTCAGAAGAAAAAATAAAGGAAGAAGTTTTAAAAAGCAAAGAGATTTTAGAATCTGAATTAGGTCATAAAGTGGAATATTTTTGTTATCCTTATGGCAGTTATAATTTAACAGTTGCTCGTCAGGTTGAATCTGTCGGTTATATTGCTGCGGTTTCTACGGTTCAAGGAACTAGTCAAACATTTTTTGATCGTTTTTGGTGGCAAAGAATTCGAGTTGGTTCTGGTTATACTGGAGCATCAATTATTTCAAAAATTGAAAGTTATAAAAATCAGATAGAAAAGCAAAAATGAATTACAAAAAATAGCCTTGAATTTGTGGCTATTGACAAGCTAATTTAGTTATTATACACTAGTATCAGACTCAAGGAGAAAATATATGCGAATTGAGCATCAAAATTTTGAGGAGGAAGCGGTGTAAATTTTTAGATTTTAACATTATTGTTAAAGAATTTGCCGCTTTCAAAAGCGGTTTTTGTTTTTAAAAACCGTATAGCTTGAGAGAACATTAACAATATATCGTAGGTTATAAACTGTTAGTCGAGCTACTAATTAGTAGCTTTCGAAATAAAATAAGTACGGCGTATGGTGGATGCCTTGGTATTAAAAGCCGATGAAGGACGTAGTAGGCTGCGATAAGCTTCGGGGAGCTGCCAAACAAGCTTTGATCCGGAGATTTCCGAATGGGGAAACCCATTGTGGTGAAAGCCACATTGTTCTTTGCCGAAGACTTTTAGCAACAAGCAGGATAGCTCATTTTTGTTCCCAAAATGGAACTTAGAAGAGCGTCCTTTGCCTTGACCATTATTAAAATAAATTTAATAATTTCAGGGCGGCTTGTTGTTTGAAGTCTTCGGCGAAGGATGGGAACCTGGTGAATTGAAACATCTTAGTAACCAGAGGAAAAGAAATCAAAAAAAATCGTGCCTCACTAGTGTTCAGCACTCATATTTAAATTAAAAATAAAATATAAAAAAGAAAAATTTAGGAGTTTCTATGATAGAATTCCATAATTATTATTTCTTATTTATAATTTATTAATTAGAGTGCCGAGCTTTAGCGAGGTACGACGAGATTCCCTTAGTAGTGGCGAGCGAACGGGGAAAAGTCTAAACCTTTGATCATATTGGTCATTGGTGTTGCGAGCCTGCAATATAGGATCAAAAACAAATAGTCGAATGCTCTGGAAAGAGCAGCCAAAGAGAGTAACAGCCTCGTAGGCGAAATGAGTTTTTGCCTTAGCAGTGTCTCAAGTACTGTCGGACACGTGAAACCCGGCAGGAAACTAGGTCGATCGCGATCTAAGACTAAATACTTTTAATGCCGATAGTGAACTAGTACCGTGAGGGAAAGGTGAAAAGTTCCCCTGTTAGGGGAGTGAAATAGTACCTGAAACCATATGCTTTCAAAGAGTAGGAGTCTTGACTTTTGTTAGGATGACTGCGTGCTTTTTGTAGAACGAGCCAACGAGTTAATTTTCTAGGCAAGCTTAATCCGCTTTTTGCGAGATAGGCGTAGCGAAAGCGAGTCTTAATCGGCGATTAGTCTAGGAAATTAGACCCGAAACCGGGTGAGCTATCCATGGTCAGGATGAACCCTGAGTAACATTAGGGGGAGGTCCGAACCCACCAGAGCTGCAAATCTGGGGGATGAACTGTGGATAGGGGTAAAATGCCAAACGAACCCGGCAATAGCTGGTTCTCCTCGAAATATATTTAGGTATAGCCTTTGCTGGTAACTTTTAGGGGTAGAGCACTGGATGGGTTTCGGCTTCGCAAGAGGTCGGCCTCAACCAAACTCCGAATACTAAAAGTGAAATGCAAAGAGTCAGTCTGTAGGGGCTAAGCTCTATAGACAAAAGGGAAACAGCCCAGACCGCAATCTAAGGTCCCCAAATTTTTGCTAAGTGTAA
>CAYUUY010000056.1:0-4707 GCA_964448035.1 uncultured Candidatus Saccharibacteria bacterium | reverse complement strand
CCTATTATTACATTAGGGTATAGTTGGGGAATTGGGAATACATACAGATGGTTGATAAATACTGAATAGACAAATAATAAAATAGATGAAGCAGTACCAACAGAAAAAATATAGCATCTATTGGATAATATATGGTGGAAAAATTATTGGGATAAAGAATTAGAATTATTGGAGGATGAATGATGTTTGATATTTACAAAAATAAGCGTGCTATAATAGAAAGTATTGAACGGGATAATAACGGTAAATGCTGGATAGCGTTTAAAAATAAGGATAAAGACGATGATTTTTCCATTAAACTCTGTATATCTGAATCTAGGTATCAAATAATAAATAATTTACTGGAGAAAGATGTTGAATTAGATATAAATTGTAGGGTTATTATAGAATCAAAATTATTGTAACATATAGTTAACTTGACAACATATATTTTTTCTGATATAATATATTTAGAGTCTTGTAGTGAATGATCCATAGGTTGTGAAAATACAATTCTTGAATATTGTAAATACTAATCATTCACGATTTTAGACTTAATTAAGCGATTTTGTAGATGTCTGGGGTCGTATACGACCCCTTTCTTTAGGTTTAATCCCCACGTTGATACGACATACTGACGAGTAGTGATCGGTTAATCAGCGTGGTATTTATTAAGATTATTGTAACATATACTTAACTTGACAACATATATTTTTTCTGATATAATATATTTAGAGTCTTGTAGTGAATGATCCATAGGTTAATAACTTACGATTCTTGAATATTGTAAATTCACATCATTCACGATTTTAGACCCCACATATTTGTTATTATGTATTGATTAACTAATAAGGTTGCAGGTGGCGAGTCATAGGTCAAAAATCATACTGGAGAACGTTGCCGATTTTACCTTATCACACACTGGGGGCTATAATGCCCCCTTTTATATTAAAAAAGGAGTGAAGTAAAATGTTAAACAGAACTTAGGCAATGAAGAAAACTAAAGTATCTCAAATGTTTTCTAATGAATTTTAGAGTAATTTTATGCATCTTAATAAGTTGCAGCACGACAAAAGATTGCTATTCAGATAGCTTAGTTTTACAAATGCTCCAACATATTATTTAAATACATCAGAAGTATTAAGAGGATTTATTTCTGATGTGTATTTAGATCCCACATATGCATTAGCAGTTGCTAATTTTGCAGCTACTAAATTCAAGTTAAGAACTTCTGTATAGGTTATTGTTGGATAGGTATCTTAGATGATAACATTAGATCAGAGTTATGGGACTAATGCTTGTAAGGAAATTATAAAGTCTAAGTTTAATAAATGGATATCAAGACCAGATATGTTAGCAGATGTAGTATGGACTTATTCATATATTACAGGAGCTAAAATCTCACAAATTCCAACATTCTTAAAGACATTAGCTAAGAAACGATTGGAAAGTTTTGATAAGAAATCTCTGATAAAACACAGACTTGAAAATAGAGAAATAAAACTAAAGGATCTTATAAAATTATATAGACCAAAACCCGCAACTGTTGAACTGGCTAAGGTATTCAAAGAAATTATAGAAGGTAAATAGAAATTAGATCAAGAAGAATTCATACGATTAGTAACTAATTCAGAAGTTACCAAAGAAGAGCTAAAAGAAAAATTGACCAGAAAATTAGAATAGGATTCTAATAAAATTCAAAGCGGGAATAAAGTAAAATTTGATATTCCACTAAATGCGTTGATTAGAAATTTACCTAAATTTTAGGAAGATAATGATCCAGAAGTCATCAATCTAATTAAGATCAGATTGGAAGATGCTATCAGTAATAATATAACATTGTTGAACCCATTTGATCTTTTAGTAAGCACACGAAATGGCGAAAGACCAGATTTAAGTGGTGATATTGTTGATCTACTTAATAAATAGATATTGTAGTCTTTCGAAAATATAGAATATAGATTTGAAGATGATTTTGATATTATTTTAGATATTAGCGGTTCTATGTTTAATCCAGAATGGATTAAGACTACATCTAAATATATTGCATTAATATTAACTCTTGGGTATATTAGCAAAGTTAATACAAAATTAAATCTCTTTATAGATGGTTTACTCGAAAGAGATAATAATACTTATATGAGTGCTTATTACGGAAAGAACGTATTACCAACATTACCATTTGGTTATAAGGATCTTAGTGAAGTATATTAGCATTTAGATAAAAATATTAAATCCGAATATCTATTAAGCAGACCGTTGGAATTATATTGGTTTATTTTAGATAAATTTGATAGTGAATTTAGTGCTATGTCTGGTGGTACTTAGCTTAAATCGTCATTAATTAAATATGTAAATAAGCCATATTAGAACGATAATTTGGTTATAATAAGTGATGAAATGACATGGGCAGACAACGAAATAGATGATATGTTATTTATATTTAATGAACAGAAACGATAGAAGTCTGAATATAAACTAACATTAATAAATCCTGTTTCATCATACGGATTAACTCCATTTGCATCCGAAGATAATATATTAAGATTGTCAGGATTAAACCCAAAGATTTTTGATTATGCATATATTATTCACAATTTTGATGCGTTTAAAGAAAAGATGATAAATGATTTGAAGTAATAAATGCCCTTCGGGGCATTTATTTTACATTATTGAAACTAAAAGTAATATCATATATGTTATCATTATACTGATTATTATATAGGAGGTAATTTAATGTAGAAAGAAATACGTGCATATAAATAGGTTGATGGTACTATATTTTCTAACAAGTATGAATGTGAACAACACGATAAAAAAATAGAATTAAATTAGGTATTTTCTACCTTACCAAAACTAACCATAGATATTGATATTAATAAGTTTGGCAAGGAATGTAGAATATTTAAAGTTACTAATAAAAAAGAAATAGAATCTATATGTAATAATTATTATGGGCTAAAATTTATGTATCCCAGAATAATGCAGAATCATATTATATTAGAAGAATTAAAGAATAGAAAATATACATATATTGTATATTATTCTGAATTAATAAGTTATTATGATGGATATTCATATATTATAAGTAGTCTAAATGAATATGTATCAGATATTGTTAGTGCATATAAGGAATTTATGTCCGAAACGGAATTTGAGTTTATTATACATACTATTATAGACAGGATAGAACAAAAAGTGGATAAGGGGGAAATAAAGTATGACATATGAACGAAAATGGTTAACTAAAACACACCCAGTAGATGTATATATTGCAGAAGATGGTAAAGAGTTTGATAATAGATGGGATTGTTTGGATCACGAAACAGGAAATAAATTTAAGACAAGTTTTAATAATATGAGAAAACGTATTCAGCCACTTGTTCTTGAGTTTGGTGAACAAGATGTTTGGGATGATATAGAACAATTTGATTTTTTGTTAGTTAGAATTAATACCCAAGAAGAGTTTGATGCAATTGTAATATATTTTGAAGTTGTCCACAATGATGATTTACCAAAATTTGAACCATATTTACATTATATTCTATATAATATAATATATTATGATGAATATGGAGAATTACATGTTGATCGAAAACTATCTGAATTAAATGATTTTTATTATACTTTTACATATACAATTGCAGATACTCTGAATAAAATGGATGATGTAAAATGAAAAAAGAATTAGCATATATACCTGTAAAGTCAAAAATATATATAGCATCTGATGGTAGAAAATTTAAAGTGAAAAAAGAATTAGATTAGTATAATTAGAAATTAGAAAAAATAAAAATATAGTGTTAGGTACGAAATAAATAGATAGAAATCTCATTATTTTCGGAACAAGGTGTTGATCTTCAAGAATTATATATATTAAAGTGTTATAATAAAATAGAAATTGAGTAGATTTGTGATTATTATGAAATTACTGAGGAAGAACGTTAGACAAGTTTAAGTTTGTTGGATACGAATAAAGTATAGGTAATTGTCCTTTATACAATAGAAGATGTAGATCGTTGTGGGGATAGTTATTATATATATCATTTGTAGTCAATTAGAGATTTTTTATATGATATAATTACATCAGTACTTAGATCTTTTAAAGTGAGTGAAGAAGAAATTATTACTGCTAGAGATTATTTAATTAAAATTATGAGTATTTCATTGGAGCAGAATATTGAGGCACAAGCAAATAATTGATAAATATTTAACTCATATACAAACAACTTCTACTAATGAAGAAGTATATCGTTGTCCAGTTTGCGGAGACAGTAAAAATAAGTATAAAGGTCATTTATATGTATCACAAGATTATAAGTATATTTGTTTTAAGTGTGGTATAAAAGGAAATGATATTAGAAAAATGATAATGTATTATCTTAATGTTTCTTAGCAAGATAAATAGATTTTTTTGAAAGATATGATGACTGATGTTACAACTAATGCTGAACCCGCATCTATTAATGAAAATTTCTAGGCACTAATTAAAATAAGTGATACTTTTTATAATCAGCTTATAAAAGATAATACGTAGTATGAGCAATCTATTATTAATAAAATTTATATGCCATATTTGTATAAGAGATTAAAGGGATAGGAGAGTATTTTAGATAAATTATTAACAGAACGTAAAATTATTCCTTATTTTTCTGAACAAATACATAAAGTCAGTGATTATACACCACGAATATTATTAAATAGAATTTATTTTGATTTAGGAGATGG
>CAYUUY010000055.1:0-4780 GCA_964448035.1 uncultured Candidatus Saccharibacteria bacterium | reverse complement strand
AGGCCGGTCTTTTTTTTAATTTAAATTTTAGAGTTAATATCTCAAAAACATAGATAATAATTTAGAACTTATAGCTTATTATCCAAGCTTGTCGAGAATTATTTTAAGATCTTTAGTTCTCGCTGCGCTCGAACAGCAAATTTATTGTTCGAATGAAATAAGAACTATTTATTAGCTTTTAATTATGATTCTGAGATCTGAGATATTAATTTCGACCTAATTTCAAAATTTCTTTTTTTTCCAAAAATCAGAACCCCAGTAGTTCGGATTTTGATTTTTATCTTGAACAATTTTTTTCTTAACAAATCCTCGAGAACTATTTTCAGATTTGAATTTTGATTCTTCGTTTGAAACTTTATTTAAAATTTGTTTTTTTCTTAATTCTTCAGCTCGTTGAGCTGCGTCATCTTTTTCTGATTTTTGATCCATTTCTCTTTCCTCTGAAACATCAATTTTTTTAATTTTGAAACCGGCACTTGTTATTTTATCTTCTGATTTACTTTTTTCTTTTCGCAATTTATTTTTTGGCTTTAATAATTGACTATCTTTTTTATCTGACTTTTTTGATGTAAAAATTTTTTTATTTGATGCTTTAATTTTTATTTGTTTTTTGCCTTTATTTTTTTTCCCAGAGCCAGCAGATTTCTTTTGGCTCTTAAAAATTTTTTTAGATTGTATCCCCTTTTTACTGACGTTTTTTTTCTGGTTTTGCCCTCCAGATTCTTTTTCCAATTTTTCATCTGCTCCAGACGATTTTTCTAAAATTTCTTCTTCAACTTCTTTCTGAATCATAGTAACAGAAGCAACTTTATCGCCTTTATTTAGTTTTATTAATTGCACTCCAGAGGTTGATCTACCAAGTGGCTTAACTTGCTTAAGCGGCATTCGAATTACTTGTCCTTTTTGAGAAATTATTACTAAATCATTTTTCGTCCCTTCAACAAGACGTGCCTGAACAATTGATCCTGTTTTTTCAGTAATTCTGGCAGTTCTAAGTCCAATTCCGCCACGCATTTGAAGATTGTAATATTTTAAAGCTGTTCTTTTACCTTTGCCAAGTTCAGTTACAACAAGCAAATCTGATGATAAACTTTTTTTTCTATGAACTTGAATGATTTCTTCTTCCTGTTTTGGCAAATCTCTAGAATGAGCTACAGTTTCCATGCCAACAACACCATCACCTTCGCGAAGTCTCATTCCTCGAACGCCACCTGCGGATCTGCCCATTGGTCTAACGCCTTTTTCGTGAAAGCGAATTGCTTGTCCAAGTTTTGAAACCATAATTACCTGATCATTACCAGAAGTTGGTTTAACCCAATGAAGATAATCACCTTTTTTAAGCCGCATTGTAATTAATCCTGATTTGCGAACTTTTTTATAATGAATAATTGAGGTTTTTTTAATCTGGCCTTTTTCAGTTGCCATCATTAAATATCGCGGCTTGTCTTTAGCAGAAATATTTATAATCGCAGTTACTTTTTCATCACTGTCAATTTGAAGTAAATTTACAATTGCCTGACCTTTTGACTGCCTTGAACCTTGCATAATTTCATAAGCTCTATTGGAAAAAACCCGACCTTTGTTAGTGAAAAATAAAATTTCATCGTGATTCATACAAACAAGCATATGCTCAACAAAATCTTCTTCTTTAGTAGTAATCCCAATTACTCCTTTTCCGCCGCGAGCTTGAGATCGATATGTGGAAGTTGGCAAACGTTTAATATAATTACCTTTTGTTAAATTTATAAAAACGCGTTCATTTGGGATTAAATCTTCTTGGCTGATTTTATTAATCCCTCTTTTATAAAGCTTGGTTTTTCTTTCATCGCCAAATTTCGAGATAATTTCTTTAAGTTCATTTTTAATAATTTCCAATATTTTTTTTGGATCTTCTAAAATTGCTTTTAATTCTTTAATCTTTTCATTTAATTCTTTAATTTCTTTTTCAACTTTTTCTCGCTCAAGTTTAGCAAGCGCGGAAAGCCTCATTTCAAGAATTGCATTTGCCTGAATCTGAGTAAGCTTAAATTTTTGAATTAAATTTTTTTCAGCTGCAGATCGACTCTCAGATTTTTTAATTGTTTCAATAACTTCATCAATCGCATCAAGCGCAATTTTTAAACCTTGTAAAATATGAAGTCTTGCTTCTGCTTGCTTTAATTCAAATTGAGTTCGGCGATAAACAACTTGCTGACGATGCTTGATAAATTCTTCAAGAATTGTTTTAAGATTTAAAACCTGCGGCTTAATTCCGTCAATTAAAGCCAGCATATTCACATGAAAAGTGTCTTGAAGCTGAGTAAATTTATAAAGTTGATTTAAAATTTTTTGTGGATAAGAATCTTTTTTGAGTTCAATAATAACTCTAATTCCTTCTTTGTCAGATTCATCTCGAATATCAGTAATACCTTTAATTTTTTTATCTTTTACAAGTTGAGCAATTTTTTCAATTAAAACTGCTTTGTTTACTCGATATGGAATTTGGCTGATTTTAATACGAAATGACCCGCGTTTACCTTCTTCAATTTCTGAAACTCCACGCATTAAAACTTTTCCTTTTCCGGTTGCATACGCGTTTTTAATTTCTTCAATATCATAAATTTCGCCGCCAGTAGGAAAATCCGGACCTTTTACATATTCCAACAAATCATCAATACTGGCTTCTGGATTTTCAATCAGAGCAATAGTAGCATTACAAACTTCAGTTAAATTATGGGGCGGGATATCTGTTGCCATACCAACCGCAATTCCCATTGTCCCATTTACAAGTAATTGAGGAATTTTTGAAGGCAAAACAACTGGTTCCTGGCGAGAACCATCAAAGTTATCAATAAAATTAACAGTGTCTTTATCAATATCTGCTAAAATTTCTTCTGTTATTTTCTGCATTTTACATTCTGTATAACGCATTGCAGCTGGAGCGTCTCCGTCGATTGAGCCAAAGTTTCCTTGACCGTTTACAAGCATGTATCGCATACTATAATCTTGCGCCATACGCGCCAAAGTATCATAAATCGCTGTATCACCATGAGGATGATATTTACCCATAACATCACCAACAACTGTGGCTGATTTTCGATATTTAGCATTTGCTGTTAACCCCATTTCGCTCATAGAATATAGAATTTTTCTGTGAACTGGTTTTAACCCGTCACGAACATCAGGCAAAGCTCGGGAAACAATAACGCTCATTGCATAATCTAAATATGATTCACGCATTTCACGTTCAAGCTCACGCTTTTTCACCAAACCATATTCTGTTTGGATTTCTTTGCCGTTTTCATTATCGTTTTCTAATTTGTTTTTAATTTCTTTTTCGCTCATAATTAAACATCTAGATTTTTAACTTGTTTGGCATGAGTTTGAATAAATTTTTTTCTTGGTTCAACCTCATCACCCATTAATTTTGTAAAAATTTCATCAGCTTTAGCTGCGTCATCAACTGCGACTTGAAGCAAAATTCGGTTTTCAGGATCCATAGTTGTATCCCAAAGCTGAGAAGCGTTCATTTCGCCTAAACCTTTATAACGCTGGATATTGATTTTATCTGTTTCTTTAGTTTTGAATTTTTTTACAATCTGAGATCGTTCTTCGTCTGAATAAGCATACTGGAATTTTTTACCTTTTTCGATTCTATAGAGCGGTGGTTGAGCAATGTATAAATAACCTTTATCAATTAATTCTGGAAAATGACGATAAAAAAGAGTTAAAAGTAAAGTTCGGATATGAGCGCCGTCAACATCAGCATCTGTCATAATAATAACTCTATGATAACGCGCTTTGTCAATCTGTTTTTCTTCACCAACACCAGTACCCATGGCTACAATAAGCGACTTGATTTCGTTGTTAGCAATCATTTTGTCAATCCTTGCTTTTTCCACATTTAAAACTTTACCTCTAAGCGGTAAAATTGCCTGAAATTGACGATCTCTGCCTTGTTTAGCATTTCCACCAGCAGAATTACCTTCAACAATATACAGCTCTGATTTAGCAGGATCACGCGAAGAACAATCTGCCAATTTTCCTGGGAGTGTCAAACCTTCAAGCGCGCCTTTTCTAAGCACAGTTTCCCGAGCAGCTTTAGCAGCCATTCTAGCGTTAGCAGCTAGCATACATTTTTCAATAATATTTTTTGCTTCTTGCGGATTTTCTCCAAGCCATGTCGAAAGCTGTGTATTAACAACATTTTCAACAAAAGGTCTAATTTCTGCGTTGCCAAGTTTAGCTTTAGTCTGACCTTCAAACTGCGGTTCTGGGACTTTAATACTAATAACTGAAGTTAATCCTTCTCGAATATCGTCTCCAGTTAAAGCGCCTTTCATATTTTTGGTTAACTCATTTTTTTTGGCATAATCATTAATCACTCGAGTAATTGCAGATTTAAAACCTGTAATATGCGTTCCACCTTCTGGTGTATTAATGTTGTTGGCAAAAGAATAACTATTTTCTGTGTAATCATCAGTATATTGAAGCGCAACCTCTAAATAAACATTATTTTCTTCATGCTCAAAATAAATTACAGAAGAGTTTGTTTCTCGATTGCGGTTTAAATAACTAACATAAGACTTTACACCGCCTTCAAAATAAAAACTATAAGCTTTTGACTTTGTTTTTTCGCGTTCATCAATAATCTTGATTTTAGTAGCTTTGGTTAAATACGCTTGCTGACGCAAGTGAGTAATAATTGTTGACCAAGAAAATTCAGTTTTGGAAAAAATTTCTGGATCTGGCTGAAAAGAAATAATTGTCCCAGTTTTTTTAGTTTTGCCGATTTCTTTAA
>CAYUUY010000054.1:0-4830 GCA_964448035.1 uncultured Candidatus Saccharibacteria bacterium | reverse complement strand
TATCCTTAGATGTAAATATTTATTTTTCTAATCTCAATTTTTTCTGTATAATAAAATTAGAGATTTTTTATTATGAAAAAAGTAAATTCTGCTAGGCGTAAATTATTAAAAAATAATTTAACTCCTTTTAGAAAAACAATTCTTTATATTTCCGTTGTTTTAACTGTTATTGCAGTTTTTTTTATTGGTTATTTATTCGGACACGGCAATCTTGCTTATGAAAAATCTGTTGGTGTTCGAGTTGTAAATACCAAGCTTGGTCAGCCAGAAGATTTGGATTTTTCACTTTTTTGGGAAGTTTGGAATAAAGTCACAAAAAATTATCCAGGAACTATTGATCAGGACAAAATGCTTGAAGGCGCAATTAAAGGAATGCTTGTTGGTTTGGGCGATCCTTATTCTGAATATTTAAATTCCACAGAAAATCAACAATTGCTTGAAGATTTGCAAGGTTCTTTTAGTGGCGTTGGAATTGAAATTGCTAATAAAAATAATAAATTAACAGTTGTTTCTGCGCTTAAAGATACTCCAGCAGAAAAAGCGGGTATTCGCGCCGGTGATTTAATTACTTCTATTGATAATAAATCAACCGAAGGAATGAACGTAAATGACGCAGTAAAATTAATCCGTGGCGAAAAAGGAACTCAAGTTATTTTGGGAATTACTCGTGGAAGTGCAGAAGAAAAAGAATACAGAATTACCAGAGATACAATTAAAGTTGAAAGTGTGAGTTATGAAATGAACGGAAAAATTGCTGTTTTAAAATTAACTCAATTTGGGTCTGAAACTGAAAAAGAATTAAATAAAATTTCGAACGAAATTATTGCAAAAAACCCAGAAGGAATTATCTTAGATCTTCGTGATAATCCAGGTGGATATTTAGACACTTGTGTTGAAGTTGCAAGCTATTTTATTAAAAAAGGAGTGATAGTTTACGAAGAATCAAAAACTGGTTCGCCAAAAGCTTACAAATCTAATGGTAATGGAAAATTAGCAAATTACAAACTTGTTGTTTTAATAAATAACGGTTCTGCTTCTGCTTCTGAAATTTTAGCAGGCGCGATTCAAGATTACAAAAAAGGAAATTTAATTGGCGAAAAAACTTTTGGAAAAGGCTCAGTTCAGGTTTTAGAAGACTTGAAAGACGGTAAATCTTTGAGGCTAACAATTGCTAAATGGATGACTCCAAACAAGAGATATATTAATTCGACTGGAATTTCTCCAGATATTGAGGTAAAATTAACAGAAGAAGATTATAATAAAAATCGTGATCCACAATTAAAGAGGGCATTGGAGGAAATTAAAAAATGAAGAAAAAAATTGAAGTTGTTATTTTAAAAACAGAAAAAGAAATTGGGGGAAAAGGTGAAAAGAAAAATGTTGCTTTAGGTTATGCTCGAAATTTTCTTTTTCCAAAAAATTTAGCTGTTCTTTATGATTCAAAACTAGGGAAGAAAATTTTTAATCAATACCAAGAAAAAATAAAAGAACAAGAAAAGAAAAATCAAGAATTAGAATCTTTGGCTGCAAAAATTAATAATTTTCAAATTAAAACTAAAAAGAAAATTTCCAAAACAGAAATTAAAGAAAAAATAGAAAAAGAATTTAAAGTAAAAATTAAAACAACTCAAATTCTAGGAAATTTAAAACTAGGTTATAGAATTGAGTTCGCGCCAAATATTAGTTCGAATATAAAAATTTTACAGGAGGAAAAATGATTGCTGTTTGGATTGTTTTAATTATTGTTGCTGTTTTGCTCTTAGCGCTTGCTGGGATTTACAATGCTTTGGTTTCACTTAAAAATCGCGCAAAAGAAGCTTGGAGCGATATTGATGTTCAGCTAAAACGAAGGTATGATTTAATTCCTAATTTAGTTTCAACAGTAAAAGGTTATGCAAAACAAGAACAAGATGTTTTTGAAAAAGTTACTAAAGCGCGCGCTGAAGCAATGTCGGCTTCTGGAACAGAAGATCAAGCAAAGGCAGAAAATCAACTTTCAGGTGCTTTAAAAACTCTTTTTGCAGTTGCGGAAAATTATCCAACACTTCGCTCTTCAGAAAATTTTAAAGCTTTACAAGACGAATTGACTGATACTGAAAATAAAATTGAAGCTGCTCGTAGATTTTATAACGCAAATGTTAGAGATTTGAACATTAAAATTGAAAGTTTTCCTTCAAATATTATTGCTAGTATGTTCAAATTTGAAAAAATGGATTTATTTGAAATTGAAGAATCTTTGGTTAAAGAACCAGTAAAAGTCGACTTTTCTCAAGAAAAATAATATCATTGTTCTAAAATCAAAATAAAATATTTAATTATTTTTTAATATGACAATTTATGACCAATCAAAAAAAAATTTTTTAAAAATTTTTTATTTAATTTTTTTATTTTTTATTTTTGTTATTGTTTTTGGTTGGATTTTAAGCTATATTTTTGATAATTCAATTATTTTAATTATTGCTGCTATAATAGCAATCGTGCAAAGTTTTGTAAGCTATTTTTACTCAGATAAAATTGCGCTTGCATCTGTTGGAGCAAAGAAAGTCGAGAGGATAGAAGCTCCCGAACTTCACCGTCTGGTTGAAAATTTGGCGATTACCGCTGGATTACCAAAGCCAAAAATTTATTTAATTTATGATTCTTCTCCGAATGCTTTTGCAACTGGCAGAAATCCAAAAAATTCTGCGATTGCAGTAACAACTGGTTTACTCGAAATTTTAAACAAAAATGAGCTTCAAGGAGTTTTAGCTCACGAGATGAGTCATATTGGAAATTATGATATTTTAACAATGTCTGTTGTTGTGGTTCTGGTTGGTTTGATTGCTATTGCGAGTAATTTAGCTTTAAGATGGTCTTTTTTGGGAGCTGGTTCTTCTGAAAATAATAAAAATGGAAATGCAATTATTTTTTTAATTGGGATAATAGCAATAATTTTAGCGCCAATCGCTGCTCAGATAATTCAGCTTTCAATTTCCAGAAAACGAGAATTTTTAGCAGATGCTGATAGCGTTCTTCTGACCCGTTATCCAAAAGGTTTAGCAGATGCTCTTGAAAAAATTTCTGAATATCCTTATGGACTTAAAAATGTTAATAATGCAACTGCTCATTTATTTATTGCCAATCCTTTAAAAAGGGGAAAAACTAATTGGCTAACAAAACTTTTTTTAACCCACCCGCCTGTAAAAGAACGGATTAAAATCCTGCGGGAGTCTCAATAATTTGGCGAGTGATGATTTTTATTTTAAAATAAAAACAAGATGAATAAAGAACAAGCAGAAAAAAGAATTACAAAATTAAGAACTTTGATCGAAGAGTATCGATATGCTTATCATGTTTTAGACAAACCAAAAGCTTCTGACGCAATTAATGATTCTTTAAAAAAAGAACTTGAGAATCTGGAAAATCAATTCCCAGAATTTAAAGATAAAAATTCGCCGACTCAAAGAGTTGGGGGCAAGGCTCTTGACAAATTTAAAAAAGTGAAACATTCTTTGCGCATGCTTTCTATGGCTGATTTATTTTCTTTTGAAGAAATTAAAAAATGGAAAGAAAGAGTTTCGAAATTAGTAAATATTAATCAAATTGAAAAATCTGGTTATTTTATAGAAATGAAAATTGACGGACTTTCGGTTTCTTTAGTTTATGAAAACGGAGAACTTTTATTAGCTGCAACTCGTGGCGATGGAATAACTGGTGAAGATATTACTCAGAATGTTAGAACTATTGAAAGTATTCCTTTGAAAATCAGAAAAAAATCTAAATATTATAATCAAATTAAAAATAAAAGATTAGAAATCCGCGGCGAGATTTATATGCCAATAAAATCTTTTGAAAAGTTAAACCAAATACAAGAAAAAAATAATAATCAAAAATTTGCCAATCCAAGAAATGCAGCTGCTGGATCAGTACGTCAATTAAATCCCAAAATTACTGCGTCTCGCGATCTTCATTTTTCAGCCTGGGACTTAATTACTGATTTAAAGGCAAAAACTCATCAAGAAAAACATCAAATTTTGCGAGATCTTGGTTTTCCAATCATTGGAAAAGAAATTTTATGTGAAAATTTAAAATGCGTTGATCAAATCAAAAACAAATGGGAAAAATCACGCCAAAAATTAAATTACGAAATTGATGGTTTAGTAATAACTATAAACAACAATGATATATTTAAAAGATTGGGTTGGGTTGGTAAAACTCCCCGCGGTCTTTTTGCTTATAAATTTTTTGCAAAAGAAACAACTACAATTTTAAAAGATATTAAAGTTCAAGTTGGACGCACTGGAAAACTAACCCCAGTTGCAATACTAGAGCCAGTTAATTTAGCAGGTTCAACTGTTTCCCGTGCCACGCTTCACAACGCAGATGAAATTCAAAGAAAAGATATTCAAATTGGTGATACCGTTATTATTCGAAAAGCTGGCGATGTAATTCCTGAAGTAGTTTCTGTAATTAAAAAATTGAGACCAAAAAACGCTAAAAAATTTATAATGCCTTCTAAATGTCCAATTTGCGGCGGCAATGTTCAAAAAAGAAAAGGCGAAATAGATTATTACTGCCAAGATCCTAAATGTGTAATTCGGATTAAAAGACAACTTGAACATTTTGTGTCAAAAGCTGCTTTTAACATTGAAGGACTCGGTCCTCAAATCATTAAAAAATTGATGGAACAAGGATTACTTGACGATCCATCTGATATTTTTGAATTAAAAAAAGAGGAACTTTTAGAACTTGAAGGTTTTGCAGAAAAAGCGACTGAAAAAACAATTAAAGCTATAAACAATAGAAAAAAAATTTCTTTTGAAAAATTTATTTTTTCACTTGGGATTCGTT
>CAYUUY010000053.1:0-4945 GCA_964448035.1 uncultured Candidatus Saccharibacteria bacterium | reverse complement strand
GCCCTTTTGCTCCGCCGTCCGTCCGAAAACAAATTGGATTTTTTGGGAAATTGGCGATTGAAAAAGAAAATGTTGTTTGCCTAAATACATTTTATTTGATATCATTATATTGAAAGTATAGCACATCAGTATAATACTATCAAATTATTGAAAATATGACAAAAGAAATTACAATCGGGAAAAATATAAAAAAACTACGCAATAAGCTAGGATTATCACAAGAAGAATTTGCTCAAAAATCTGGTGTGAAATATACAACCCTGACAAAAATTGAAAGTAGTGTAATAAAAAAGCCGTCCGTTATGGTTATGGATCAAATCGCCAAAGCCCTTGGCGTTTCTATTGAGGATTTAATAAAATAGTATTATGGCAAAGACTAAAAACAACATTTTAAAGTTTATGGACTTCTGTGCTGGCATTGGTGGTGGTCGTCTTGGACTTGAGAATTTAGGAATGCAATGTGTTGGTTTTTCAGAAATAGACAAAAAAGCGGAAAAAACATATAGAGAATTTTTTGGAGATGAGGAGCAAAACTATGGTGATTTAACAAAGTTAAATAAGAATGGTTTGCCCGATTTTGATTTGATGATTGCAGGATTTCCTTGTCAAACTTTTTCCGTTATTGGACAAAGAAAAGGAATGAAAGATGACCGAGGGCAAATTATTTTTCATTTGATTGACATAATGAAAGCCAAAAATCTGAAATACTTTATTTTGGAAAATGTGAAAGGTCTTTTGAATCATGGAACTGGCGAATCAATGAAAATAATTTTAAATGCATTGGACGAGGCGGGATATAAAGTATTTTGGAAACTAACAAGCAGTTTATATCATGGTGTTCCGCAAATGAGAGAAAGAATTTATTTTGTTGGAATTAGAAAAGATCTTGTTAAAAATGAAAATGTTTTTGACTTTCCCCAAACAGTAGAAAAACCAGATTTGAAAGATTATTTGATAGATACAGATGAATTGGAATTTAACGAGAAAAAAAGAGCATATGAAACATTTTTGAAATATTTGGAAAATAAATACAACAAAGGAAAATTCTCAATAGAAAAATTATTAAAAGAAGATTTTTTGGTTATAGATACAAGACAATCAGACTTGCGCCTATATCGTGGCAAAGTGCCAACTTTGCGAACTGGCAGACATGGAATTTTGTATGTTAGGGACGGAAAATTTAGAAGATTGTCTGGTTATGAATCTTTACTGTTGCAAGGGTTCCCAAAAAATCTTTCGGAAAAACCAAAAGGGAAAATCGCCGATGTATATTTGCTTAGTCAAGCGGGTAATGCCATGACAGTTAATGTGGTTGAGGCGTTTGGCGAAAGCCTTGTTAATTTTATAGAAAAACAATATGAAAAATAAAGATTTAGTAAAATTAGGATCAAAAACCGCTAAAAGTGGTTTCAAAAATGAGCAAGATGTCATTGATAGATTTAATGATTGGCAAAACGATGAAATTGCTAAAGAATGGCTTAATGCTATGAATTATGACATTTCAGATATTGAATATGTTAAAGCTACAAAAGTACGGGGGCAGTATAAAGCAGATATTCAAGTTAGAATACGAATTGTAATCAAATTGAAATCTCAAGAGGATTTACAAAATTTACAAGTAAAGCTTGTGAGCAATCCACAAGGCTTTAATCAGGTAGATAAAAGGTGGGTTGATAAGTATGTAGAGCTTTGGAATATTCCAAATGATATAACAAAAATTCTTAAACTTTTTACTGGGGAAATAAAGCCAACACTAAAAAATTTAAAAGATCCTAGACGAATGTTATTGAGTGAAATGGGAAAGGACGACCAAAAAAAGATTTTGGATTTTTTTGAAGAAAACAAAATTTTAATTGTTTCCGATTTATTGAAAGGTAGAGGAGAATTTTCCGCTGATTGGGTGCTTGTTATTTTGAAAGTGAATGGAGAAAGTGCTTGGACTTTAAAATCAATAAACGAAGCAATGAATATTTTTGGGGGTGGCGAAATTAGAATAACAAATCAAGGGAGTTTAAAAATTGGAAAAATCGGAATGCAAAGAAAAGGCGGAGATAACGGACGAGATACTGCAAAAATGCTTCAATTTAAAATAAACCCCGTTGAACTATTTGATAAATAAATTATGACTAACAACATACAGCACAATCGAGGTTCTGAATGGAGAAAATGGGACTTGCATGTACATACCCCTGAATCAAATGGGTATAGTGGGACATGGGAAGAATTTAAAACACAATTGCAAAACGCTGATTGTTTCGTTATTGGTGTAAATGATTATTTTTCTATTGCTGGATATAAAAAACTAAAAGAGGAAATTGAAAATAAAACTTTGGATATTGGGAATAAAATTATTTTGCCAGTTGTTGAAATGAGAATGACTGATTCGTTGCAAAATAGAAATACTGATACAAACGGAACTACTCATTTTAATTTTCATATCGTATTTAGCGATAAATTAAATATTGATGATATTGAAAGTTTTATAAAATCTTTAGAATCTGGAGATAGTATTATTGGTTCAGATTATAGCGATAAAACCAAACTAAAAGATAAAAAGGTTTCATTGAAAGAAACATTGAAAAAATTAAAATCTGACAAAAAATTTAAAGATAATTTTTTAATTTGGCTTCCTTATGATGAGTATGGAGGAATTGGTGAAATAGACCCAAATTCTGATGGTTGGATAAAAGAAGATTTTATAAAAAAATCTCACATGCTTGGTTCATCAAATCAAAACCAAATAGATTTTTTCCTTTGGAAATCAGAACTAAGGGAAGACGGAAATCCAAAATTCACTCAAGAACAATTTGAAAAATGGTTTGAACACAAAAAACCTTGTATTAAAGGTAGTGATTCCCATTCACAAGATTATCCGATCGGAAAATTAAAAAACAAAGATTCGGAACCAATTGAAAAGTTTTGCTGGATAAAAGCAAATCCTACTTTTGAAGGGTTGAAACAAATTGTTTATGAACCAGAAGATCGAGTTAAAATTCAAGAATTAAAGCCAGAGGAAAAAGAAGATTATCAAATTATTGATAAAGTAAAATTCATAGATGATTCGTTTACTCCTGATGAAATCTTAATAAATCAAAATTTAACAACAATTATTGGTGGCAAATCTACTGGAAAATCTATTTTATTAAGAAATATCGCCCAAACAATTGATCCTGTTGAGGTTACCAAGAGATTGAAGGCGGTGGATTTACGGGAATATACTGAACAAGTTTCAGATTTTAATGTTGTCTGGAAAGACAAGCAGGAAAATAAGAAAAATGAAGATAGTGAAGTAAATAAAAAGATTATCTATATACCGCAGTCTTACTTGAATAGGCTTGTAGATAAAAAAGAAGACAAAACTTCAATTGATGACATTATCAAAAATGTTTTAGAGCAAGAGGAAGATGTAAAAATCGTATTCTCGCAATTGCAAACCAAAAATAGAGATGTTGAGAAGAATATTACACAAAACATCGAAGATCTTTTTTATAAAGAAAATGATATTAACAATTTGAGTGAGAGTATTAAAAAAATTGGAGATAAAAAAGGCATTGAGTCGGAAATAAAAAAGCTAAAAAAAGAGGTTGCTGAACTCAAGAAAAAGGCAGGAATGAGCGATGATGAGATAAAAAGATACAACGACCTTTTAGAAAAAATCTCAACATTAAATAACACCCAGGAGAAATTAGGAAAAAATATAAAATCTCTTGCTGATCTAAAATCGCAAAAAAACTTTAGTGTATTTTCAGAAAATCAAAATATTTTAGATTCTCTCAGTTCGGATATTCAAAAAATATTAAAGGATAGTTTGAACACAGTTTTAGAGGAAGCTGAAATAAAGTGGAAAGAGCAAATAGAAGTTGAGTATAAAAAATTAGAGAAGCAAGAAGCAGATAATCGAGATGAAGTAAAAAAGTTATATGACTCCTTTAATCCTCTTTCAGAAAAAGCTAAAAAATCAAAATCACTTGACGAAAAGATTACAAAGTTGGAAGAGGAAGAAAAGAAATTGAAAGAGATAGCTAATCAAGAAAAAAATTATAAAACCCTAAAGGATGAGTACGGCGATTTAATAAAAAATATTGCCGAAAATCATTCAAAGTTTTTCGATAACTTTTTCAATGCAAAAACTGAAATTTTGAAACAAAGAAGTATCACAGAAGATCAAGATTTAGAATTTGGGATAGAAGTTGTGTTTGAAAAAAAGTCTTTTCAAGAAAAATGCATAAACGATATTTGTGATCAAAGGAAATTAAATAAGTTTGAAGATGTGCCTTTGCAAAATTATGAATATGCGAATAAAGCTGATTTGAAAAATGATGTAGAGAAAATTATTCAAGGAATTTTAAATGGAAAAATAACTCTTATAAGCTCTTACTCAAAGAAAGAGGCAATTACAAAGTTAGTTAAAAATTGGTTTATTTTTGATTACAGAATTAAGCAAAACGGTGATGAGATTTCTGAAATGTCCCCAGGGAAAAAATCTTTTGTTTTGTTAAAACTTTTAATTGAACTTGATAATAGTAAATGCCCAATCCTATTAGATCAGCCAGAGGATGATTTGGATAATCGCTCAATTTATTATGATTTAGTGAAATTTATAAAAACCAAGAAAAAGGATCGTCAGATAATTATTGCAACACATAATCCAAATTTGGTTGTTGGTGCAGATTCAGAATGTGTAATTGTCGCAAATCAAGAGGGAGACAAATCAAAAAATAAAACTTATCAATTTGAGTATGTACAAGGTGCTTTAGAAAATAGATTCACCGTTCCGAACGAAGAAAAGGTTTTGTATAAACAAGGCATACAAGGTCATGTTTGTGATATTCTTGAGGGTGGCAAACAAGCATTTCAAAAACGTGAGCAAAAATATAATTTTGGTTCGTAGCCAATTTCCCAAAAAATCCAATTTGTTTTCGGACGGACGGCGGAGCAAAAGGGC
>CAYUUY010000052.1:3803-5134 GCA_964448035.1 uncultured Candidatus Saccharibacteria bacterium | reverse complement strand
ATCTGAAATTTTATCTATTTTTTTTCTTTCAAAATCAACTTCTTTTTCAGAAGGATCTGTTACATACCCGTCGTGATTAGATTCAATAACTATTGAGTTTGGAAAATGCATTTTAATATTATGTAAAGCATCTGCTCTATCATCAACCATAATAAATTTTTCGTTTGTCTCAACCAAATTTGAAAGATATTGATATTTTTCAACTGGGGTAAAATAAGTTTTTTTAAAATATTTTAAAAGTCCGGTGCTTTTTGCTTTTAACGCTTGAAAAGTTTCATTTCCTAAAGAAAGTAATAATAATTCATATTTTGGATTTCGCGATAATACTTCTAAAGTTTTTATTGTATCTTTATACACAAATTTATCAGCTTGTAAAAGTAATCGATTTGCTAAATCAAGTGTTTTTTCTTTGTCGTATTTTTTAATTTTTTCCAGTCTTTTTAAAAAACCTTCATTTGTATAATTGTTGCTTTGGCATTCTTCAGCATAAGCTTTGTTAATTTCTAACTTATTAAAACCTTGATTCTCAAGTTCATCAAAAAGTTCTTTTTTGAGTTTATTTGTTTGTAAAAGAGTGCCATCTAAATCAATAAATAATTTTATTTTCATTTTGTTTGAAATTATCTTTATTTTTTGCTATTCTTATTATAACATAAATAATTTTCTTAAATATGAAAATGAGATTAAATATTTTAAAAGCAGAAGATAAAAGCAAAAAACCAAAATGCTATGTTTTAGATATGTTTCCATACCCTTCTGGGGCTGGGCTTCATGTTGGTCATCCGCGCGGCTATGTGGCTACTGATGTATTTGCTCGTTATAAAAAAATGTCTGGTTATAATGTTCTTCATCCTATGGGTTGGGATGCTTATGGTTTGCCAGCTGAAAATTACGCAATCAAAACTGGCACTCATCCAAATAAAGCAATGCAAAAAAATATTAAACGTTTTAAAAAACAACTAAATTTAATTGATTTAACCTATGACTGGAATCGCGAAATTGATACTACTAACCCAGAATATTTTAAATGGACTCAATGGATTTTTTTGCAATTATTTAAAAAAGGATTAGCATATGAATCCGAACTTCCTATTAATTTTTGCCCATCATGTAAAACAGGGTTAGCAAATGAAGAAGTGGTTGCTGGCAAATGTGAACGTTGCGGGACTGAAGTTGAAAGAAAAAAAATTCGGCAATGGGTTTTAAAAATTACAGAATATGCAGATAGATTATTAAAAGATCTAGATGGACTTGATTGGCCAAAGCCAATTAAAGAAATGCAAAAGAATTGGATTGGTAAATCTGAAGGCGCGGAAATTGAATTTAAAATC
>CAYUUY010000052.1:0-3703 GCA_964448035.1 uncultured Candidatus Saccharibacteria bacterium | reverse complement strand
AAAGAAAAAACTGGAGTTGAAATTAAAGGGCTAAAAGCAATTAATCCAGTTAATAATAAGGAAATTCCAATTTTTATAGCTGATTATGTACTAGCTGAATATGGAACTGGCGCAATTATGGCAGTTCCAGCTCATGACGAACGCGATTTTGCTTTTGCGAAAAAATATAATATTGAAATCATTCAAGTAATTCAGCCAGACGACCCGGCGATTTGTGCTTATTATAATATCGAACCACAATTTGGTTATAACAAAATAGAATATCACAAACATTTTAATGAGCATAAAGAATCCGCAAGATTGCCTGGTGAATGCTCACCAAAAACATTTGTAGGTGATGGCATTATTATTAATTCTGGACAATTCTCTGGGCAAAAATCAAAAATAGCAGCTAAAAATATTGTTGAGTGGCTTGCAAAAAAAGGAATAAAGGCAAAGATATCAACGAGCTATAAACTTCATGATTGGATATTTTCACGACAGCGCTACTGGGGTGAGCCAATTCCTGTTGTGCATTGTAAAAAATGTGGGATTGTTCCTTTGTCAGAGTCAGAACTTCCACTTAAACTCCCGGATGTCAAAAATTATAAACCATCAGGAGATGGTAATTCTCCACTTGCCAACGAATCAGATCCAAAAATCAAGGAATGGCTTTATACAAAATGTCCAAAATGTGGGGGTGAAGCTAAAAGAGAGACAAATACAATGCCTCAGTGGGCTGGAAGTTGTTGGTATTATTTAAGATACATTGATCCTAAAAATAAATATCAATTAATTGATAAAGATAAAGAAAAATATTGGATGCAACCAAACGGAGTTGATTTATATGTTGGTGGCGCAGAACACGCAGTTCTTCATCTACTTTACGCGCGTTTTTGGCATAAATTTTTATATGATTTAGGAATTGTTACCACCAAAGAACCTTTTCATAAATTAATTAATGTTGGTATAATTTTAGCTTCAGATGGCAGAAAAATGTCAAAATCTTTTGGTAATGTACTTAACCCTGATGATTTAATTGACGAATACGGATCTGACGCATTTCGAATGTATGAAATGTTTATTGGCCCTTTTACAAAAGCTTTAACCTGGAACACGCAAGGAATTGTAGGGATGAAAAGATTTTTGGATAAAATTTTAAAAATTAAAATTTGCGAATCTAAAAATAATGATGCAAAATTGCACGAAACAATTAAAAAAGTAACACATGATATTGAAAATTTTGATTTTAATACTGCAATTTCAGCGCTTATGGAATTTTCAAATACGATTAATAATAATATATCAAAATCTGAAATTAAAACTCTTGCTCAGTTACTCGCTCCATTTGCCCCAAAAACTGCTCAAAAACTTTGGGAAAAAATAGGGGAAACAAACAAAATTTTAGATTCAGCCTGGCCAAAATCTGATAAGTCTAAAATTAAAACTGAAAAAATTACTGCGATTGTGCAAATAAATGGTAAAGTTAGAGCAAAATTTGAAACTGATGCTGAAAAATCAGACAAAGAAATTATTAACCAAGCCAAAGAGCAAGAAAATATTATTTTAAACATTAAAGATAAAAAAATAATTAAAGAAATTATTTTTCGTGATCAAAAGAAAAATACTACGATTGTAAATCTTGTAATAAATTAATTTTTCTGATACAATATTTAAGTTAGGAGACAAATGGCAGAACCAAAGCAAAAGCTTTCTCGAGCTCGAACTCGAAAAAGAAAATCAACAAAAACATTAAAAAATATCAATTTAGTTATTTGCCCAAACTGCAAAAGCAAAATTTTAGCGCACCGAGTGTGTCCTGTTTGTGGTTATTATAAAGGTAAACAAATTGAAAAAATTCAAACAGTCAAAACTAGCGTAACTTCAAAGAAAAAAGAAAAATAATTTGGAGGGAAAATGTCTTCTCGACATCTTTCAAGAGTAGCTGCATTTCAAACACTTTACGAGTGGGATTTTCGGCCTGAAGCTAATATAAAATCAATTATTAGTCGCAATGTGGAAGTACGAGGTGATTCTAAAGTTGAAATTGATTTTATTAATAATCTAGTTCAAGGCGTTGTTAAAAAAGTAACAAAAATAGATTCAGAAATTGTAAAAGCCGCGCCTGAATGGCCACTTGAACAAATTGCCAGAATTGATAAAAATATTTTAAGATTAGCAATATATGAACTAATTTATATTGATGAGATTCCGCCAAAAGTTTCTATTGATGAAGCTGTAGAAATTGCAAAAACTTTTGGTGGCGAAAGCAGTTCCAAATTTGTAAATGGAGTTTTGGGAACTGTATATAGAAGAAATAAAGAAATAATTAAGAAACAAAATGGACAAAAACAAACTCGAAAAATTTCAAAAAACAATTAAAATATCTTTTAAGAACTTGGAAATTCTTGACCGAGTTTTTATTCATCGATCTTTTTTAAATGAAAATAAAGAAAAAAAAATTGAATCAAATGAAAGGCTAGAATTTTTAGGTGACGCTGTGCTTGAAATTATTGTAACAAAATATTTATACGAAAAATATCCAAAAGAACCAGAGGGCAAATTAACTGCTTGGCGTGCCTCACTTGTAAATGGAAAATCACTTTCTGAATCAGCTCGCAAAATTAATATGGGTGAACTCTTGTATTTATCTAAAGGCGAAGAAAAAACCGGCGGAAGAGAAAGAGACTTATTGCTCGCAAATTCTTTCGAAGCTTTAATCGGCGCAATTTATATTGAACATGGGATGAAAGCTGCAAAAAATTTTATTATTGATCACATTTTAATAAAACTTCCAAAAATTATTAAAGAAAAATTATATTTAGACCCAAAAACTCATTTACAAGAATTGGTTCAAGCAGAAATTGGGATTACCCCTGTTTATAAAGTTTTAAAGGAAGAGGGTCCAGATCATAGCAAAAATTTTACTCTTGGCGTTTTTTTAAATGATAAAATGCTTGCTGTTGGGAACGGTTCTTCAAAACAAGAAGCTCAGGTTAAAGCTGCTCAAAAAGCTTTAGAAAATTGGCAAGAATAAAATTAATTTAAAGTTAATAACTCAAAATTCAAAATGATAATTTAAAATTAATAGCTTATAATTATTAGTTATGTTTCTGAATTCTGAGATATTAGTTATTAATTACCCGACTTACTTGACATCTGTTTTTTTTTATTTATAATCTATATTAATGTTTTAAAATTTAGATGCTTAAAATATAAATTTATTTTATTTTATTTTTTACTTTTTAGGAGTGTTATGGCAAAAGAAACTCTTTTGACTAAAGAAGGAAAAGCAAAATTAAAAGAAGAGCTTTATAATCTAAAAACCAAAAAAAGAAAAGAAATTGCTAGCGAAATCGAGCAGGCAAGAGAATACGGTGATTTATCTGAAAATGTAGCTTATGAAGAGGCAATAAATAGAATGGCTTTTTTGGAAGGCAGGATTCAAGAAATTGAAAAAACTTTGGCAAACGCAAAAGTTGTAAATAAAAAAAACAATACGCAAATCGTTGATGTTGGTTGTCAAGTTTTAGTAAAAGATTTAAGCGGTTTAAAAACTAAATATTATATTGTAACTCGCGATGAATCAGACCCAAGTAATTATAAAATTACAATTGATTCGCCAATTGGCTCAGCTCTATATCAACGTTCTAAAGGCGAAAAAGTGCTAATTGCCACCCCACAAGGTCAGCAAGAATTTTTTATTTTAGGAATTGAATAAATA
>CAYUUY010000051.1:0-5291 GCA_964448035.1 uncultured Candidatus Saccharibacteria bacterium | reverse complement strand
CTTTGTTTTCTGGGGCAGCAGATTTTTTGACAACGCCAAAATAATAAACTAAACACATTACTTCAAGCATTACTGGAATAAATAAAGCCAAAATCATTAAAATTAAATATGTATTTTTTTCTGGAAATTCGCGTTTTGAAAGGTCAACAAGTAAAACAATCCACCAGATAAAAAACCCTAATCGCACTAATCCCACAATAAACCAGAAAATTAAAACTCCACCAACAACAGTAGCTGCGGTTTCTGCATCAGTAGTTGAAGTGTAAGCCAAAGCTTTTGTTAAAAAAAGACTAGAAAGATTTTCCATGTTCCTCCTTAAATTTATTTCTTATTTTATGATACAATTAAAATTAGTAAGGTTCAATAAAAATGGAGTATAAATGAAAAAAGAAAAATTATCACAAACTGAAAAAGTCGAAAGAACTGAAAAAGAAAGTAAAGAACTAAAAAAAGAAATTGTTAGTTTGCGGAAAGAAATTAAAACTAAAGCAATCAATTACATTACAGCAGGTTTGGGTTTAGTGGTTGGTCTTGCTTGGAATGAGTTTATTAAAGACACAATTAATTATCTTTACCCAGGCGAAGCTAATTCTTTAATCGCTAAATTTATTTATGCATTTATTTTAACAATTGTTGTTGTTTTAATGACAATGTATTTATCAAAAGTTTTTGATGTCAAAACAAAAAAAGGTAAAAAATAATTATTAACAAATAAAATAAAATTATGGGGCAAGTTTTACTTTATTCTTCAATTATGGGGTTTTCGCTTTTTGCTGGTTCGGCACTAGTGATGTTTTTTAATTTTCCCCAAAGAACAATTGCTAAATTAATGGCTTTTGGCGCAGGAGCGCTTCTTTGCGCAATGACTTATGGATTGATGGAAGACGCTTTTTTATATGGCGGTTTGGATATGGCAATTTTAGGATTTTTAATTGGTGGCTTAACTTTTATAATGGCTGATTATTTAATCCATTCGGCTGGCAGTAGAAGGCATAAAAGAAAACAATATCTTTTTCCAGATCCTAAAGATTATGATAAAAAAATAAGCGGTCGTTTAATTGCGCTTGGTGGAATGCTTGATAATTTTCCAGAAGCAATGGCACTAGGGATTGCGTTATATAATGATCAAATTACAGGCTTAATGTTGCTTGTGGCAATTACACTTTCAAATTTTCCAGAAGGTTTATCTGCAACTGCTGGTATGCTTAGAGAAAAAATTTCAAAAGGAAAAATTTTATATTTGTGGTTTGCAACAGCAATTATGATAATCGCAGTTGCTTTATTAAGTTATGTTTTTTTAAGAGACATAAATCCCGATTTTATTGGCTTTTGGCATGCTTTTGCAGCTGGAGCAATTCTGGCAATGCTTGCCAATACTGTGATGCCTGAAGCTTATGAAGAAGGTGATTATACAATTGGGCTAGTAACTGTTTTAGGTTTTTTAATTGCATTTGTTTTAGCTCGGATCTAAATATTTAAAATTAAATTAAAAAATTTGCTAAAATCGTCTAGATTTAAAACCATTTTTTTGTTATACTTAAATAGTTACAATTTGTTATTAACCTTTATAACAACCAATTTGGTTGGATTTTTGTCTAATCAATTTTATAAACTTTAGTTTTAATTTAGTAAATTTTGCAGATCTTAATAAACATATTTCAATTTGTTAAATAAAATAATTAGAATAATAATCAAAAAAATTTATTGTGTTAAATGAAAAAATTTAAATTAGTTTCAAAATATAAACCAGCTGGCGATCAAGCGCAAGCAATTAAAAAACTGGTTTTTGGAATAAAGTCTGAAAATAAATACCAGACTCTTTTAGGGGTTACTGGTTCAGGAAAAACATTTACTATGGCAAATGTAATTGCAAAAACAAATATGCCAGCGCTTGTAATTGCGCCAAACAAAGCTTTGGCAGCTCAGCTTTACCGCGAATATAAAAACTTTTTTCCGTACAATAGCGTAAATTATTTTGTGTCTTATTATGATTTTTATCAGCCTGAAGCTTATATGCCAATTACAGATACTTATATTGAAAAAGAAGCAATGATTAATGAAGAAATTGATAGATTAAGACACCAAGCAACATCAGCTCTTTCTTCTCGTAAAGATGTGATTGTAGTTGCTTCAGTTTCCTGCCTTTATAATCTTGGAGTCCCAGAATCATATTTAGGATCTTCTTTGATTCTTGAAAAGGGAAAATCGATTACGCGTGGAGATTTAATTCGCGAATTGGCAAAAATTCAATTTGAAAGAAATAACACAATTTTAAAACGCGGAACATTTCGAGCGCGTGGAGACAACATAGAAATTATGCCAGCAGCTGGCGAAAAAGTTTTTCGAATACTATTGAAAAATCAAAAAATAAAGTCTCTTTTTATTATTGATCATATTTCTGGTCAAATCTTAGAAGAACCAAAAGAAATAATTATTTTTCCACCAAAACATTTTATTTCTACAAAACCAGAAATTGAAACTGCAATTAAAAATATTAAACAAGAATTTAAAGAAAGACTTGAATATTTTAAGAAAAAAAATTTTTATCTCGAAGCTGAAAGATTAAAACGTAGAGTCAAATACGATATAGAAATGTTAAGAAGTCTTGGTTATTGCAATGGGATTGAAAATTATTCCAGACATTTAATTGGAAAAAATATTGGCGAAGCTCCGGAAACTTTGATTTCGTATTTTATAAAAAATAATAATTCAAAATTTTTGACAATTGTTGATGAATCCCACATATCTATTCCACAATTTAAAGGAATGTATGCAGGTGATAAAAGCAGAAAAGAAACTTTAGTCCAATATGGTTGGCGACTTCCTTCGGCGCTTGATAACCGACCTTTAAAATTTGAAGAGCTTGTTCAAACTTGGGATAAAGTAATTTTTACTACAGCAACACCTGGTGATTGGGAACTTCAGAATTCATCTCAAATTGCAGAACAAGTAATTAGACCAACTGGATTAATTGATCCGCCAATTGTTATCCGCCCAGTTTTTGATTTAAAAAATAAAAAATCTCAAGTTGATGATTTATTAATTGAAATTAGGAAAACAGTTATAAAAAAAGAACGTACAATTGTGAATGTTTTAACTAAAAAAATGGCAGAAGATTTTAATCAGTTTTTAGCAAAGAAAAATATTAAATCAAAATATTTGCATTCAGAAATTAAAACTTTAGAACGAACTGAAATTTTATCAGATTTCAGAAGAGGAGAATTTGATGTTTTGGTTGGAGTTAATTTACTTCGAGAAGGTTTAGACTTACCAGAAGTAAGCTTAGTGGCAATTATGGATGCAGATAGAGAAGGTTTTTTACGAAGCGAAACATCATTAATCCAAACTATGGGGAGAGCAAGCAGAAACGTGTGTGGTAAAGTTATTCTTTATGCAGATGAAATTACAGGATCAATAAAAAAAGCAGTTAAAGAAGTAAACCGAAGACGAAAATTGCAATCAAAGTATAATAAAAAACATAAAATTAAGCCAAAAACTATTAAAAAAGAAATTGAAAAAATGCTTGATTTTGGGTATTTAGAAAAAAATCAAAAATTGCTCAAATCAATTCAAAAAGGAAAAAGATGAAAGAAAAAATTGTTATTAAAGGCGCAAAAGTTCACAATTTAAAAAATATAAATGCCGAATTGCCAAAAAATAAAATAATTACAATTAGCGGTGTTTCCGGGAGTGGGAAATCCTCGCTTGCGTTTGATACAATTTTTGCTGAAGGTCAAAGAAGATATATTGAAAGTTTATCACCATACGCGCGTCAATTTTTAGGTCAAATGGATAAACCAGATGTTGAAGAAATTTTTGGGCTTTCACCCGCGATAGCAATAGACCAAAAAGCTTTAAGCAGGAATCCGCGCTCAATAGTTGGTACTCTAACAGAAGTTTATGATTATATGAGGGTTCTTTTTGCTCGAATTGGAAAAGTATATTGTCCAAAATGTGGCACAAAGATTGAAAAACTTTCAGTTGACGAAATGGTAAATATTATTATTAAGCGCGCTTATAAAAATAAAATAAAATTTGTGAGCGTTTTATCTCCAGTAATTAAATCTCGGAAGGGAGAATATTATCAGCTTTTTTATGATTTTTTATCTTTGGGTTATCACGAAGCTTATATTGATTCAAAAAAATATTCGATGCATGAACCAATAAAATTATCTAGATACAAAAAACACAACATTGATATTGTTGTTGATCGTACAGAAATTGATGATAAAGTAAGGCTTACTGAAGCAATAGAAAATGCTTTAGATTATTCTTCTGGGTTAGTGAAAATTATCTTTAATGAAAATGAAAAAAAACAAAAAGAATTTTTACTTTCTAGTTTGTGGACTTGTCCAAAAGATAATTTTTCATTTCCAGAAATTGAGCCAAGACTTTTTTCTTTTAACAGCCCAATGGGCGCATGCCCAAAATGTTTTGGGTTAGGAACAATTGATTTTTTTAGAAAAGAAGTTTGCCCGATTTGCAAAGGAAAACGTCTTAAAAAAGAAGCGTTATCTGTTAAAATAACTAATAAAAATATTTACGAAATATCTCAAATGACAATTGAAGAAAGTTATGATTTTTTTGTAAATCTTGAATCAAAATTAAACTCGCGAGACAAAACAATTGCCGGAAATTTAATCTCAGAAATAATTAATCGGCTTGCTTTTATGCTTGAAGTCGGGCTTGACTATTTGACTCTTGATAGAAAAGCAGAAACTCTTTCTGGTGGCGAAGCCCAAAGAATTCGGCTTGCTTCGCAAATTGGTTCTCAACTTTCTAATACTCTTTATGTTCTTGACGAGCCAACTATTGGGCTTCATTCTCGAGACACTGAAAAATTAATTAAAACTTTAAAGTCACTTCAGAAACTAAATAATACTGTAATAATTGTTGAACATGATGAAAGTGTTGTTACTAGTTCTGATTATCTTTTAGATCTTGGTCCTTTTGCTGGCGAATTAGGTGGAGAAATTGTAGCTCAAGGAAAAATTGATCAGCTTTTGAAAAATCCAGAAAAATTTCCGAATTCTCTCACTCTGAAATATTTGTCAGGCAAAGAAAAAATCGAAATTCCAAAAAGAAGAATTAAGCTAAGCGAAAAATTGAAAATTGTAGGTGCGAACGCAAATAATTTAAAAAATATCCAAATTGAAATTCCTTTAAGAAAATTAGTTTGTTTCACTGGTGTTTCTGGGAGTGGTAAATCAAGCTTAATGAATGATTGTATTTATAAAAATTTAGAAAATATTAAATTAAAAAAACAAAAACCATTAATTAATATTGCTAAA
>CAYUUY010000050.1:0-5552 GCA_964448035.1 uncultured Candidatus Saccharibacteria bacterium | reverse complement strand
GTTCGGCCAGAGGACAATCACAGCATCGGAGCCGATCATAAGTGATGTTAAGATCTCAACCGATGACGGGCGACCGGTTGTGTGCACTCGCGACGGCAAGTTTTATGAGCTGCTTGACAAAGGCAACAAGCCGGGAGACGCCTGCGAGATGTGCGCTGCTCAATTCAAGGCACCGCTCTGTACTCAACTTTGCGGATGTGAATTTTTGCCGATCAAAAGCAGCAACTACTGGTATTCAAATTTCTCCTTTAACTTATAATTTTGAGCTTTCGCCAGGAGAAAGTAAGCAAGCTTATATTAAAGTAACAAATATTAATAATACGAATCTGGAATATATAATTGAAGTTGAGTTGTTCAAAAATACTTCAAAAGAAGGTGCGCCATCTTTTGAGGGTGTTACTAAGCCAGAAGGAGCGACAACTTTGTTAGATTGGATAAATATTGCAAAAAAAGATCAATCAGGAATAATTGCTCCGAAAAAATCAAAACAAATTGATTTTACAATTACTGTTCCAAAAGGAGCTGAACCTGGTGGGCATTATGCAGCAATTTTTGCCAAACAAGTTCAAAAAACTCCAGAAGGAAAAGTTGAAATTGGAGTAGCAAGCCGTGTTGGAACTTTAATTTTAGTATCAGTTCCTGGAGAAGTTAAAAAAGGCGCTGAAATTTCTGAATTTAATCCAGCAACAATCGTTTGGCAAGGCCCAGTTACTTTTAATATGGAAGTAACAAATACTGGCACTGTTCACTATGATTCTCAGGCAACACTTAATATTAAACCTTGGCTTTCATCAACACGATCAATGGATATGGGAACGCATACAATTTTACCTAGTAATGCTAGGGAATATGAAGCTGTTTGGCAAAACAAATTTCCTTTTGGTTTTTATTCTTTAACCGCAATTGCCCTAGACGGTGATGGCCAAGAAGTTTCAAAAGACGCTTGGATGATTGCAATTCCTTTAATAATTGTTATCCCTGTGCTGGCAGCGATTATCTTATTCATTATTTTAATTAAATATCTCAAAAAACACGTTAAATTTGAAAAGTAAGAAACATTTTATAATTTTGTTTTTAATTTGTTTTTGGTGTTTATTTTTAAGTACTCAAAGTGCACTTGCAACAGGATCAAATCAAGTAAGTGTCCAAGCAAAGGTTTTGCCGGCAAATCCTTCATTTACTAAAAATGATTTTAATCTTAGTAGTATTGGCCAGAATAAGTTGGTTTTAGGTGAGTCAACTATTTTAGAAAAAAAATCTGAAAAAATTCCATGGTTTTTGTATATCTTAATTTTTAGCCCGATAATACCTTTCTTTTTACTTCTTTTTGTACATTGGCAAATTCAAAAAAATCAAGATTGACTAATGTCCCCTGTTTTGCTAAGATATAAATCAAGACGAGATTTCCAAACACACCTGAAAGTGAGGTGATTTTAATTGTTAGAAATTAAAAGAAAAGAAAATGAATCTTCAGACAGATTGCTAAGAAGGTTTAACCGCTCTATTCAACAAAGCGGTCTTTTGAGTGTTGTCAAGAAAAAACGCTTTCACGAAAAACCGATTTCTAAATCAACCCAAAGAAAATCTGCGGTTAGAAAAGCTATTATTAGAGAAAATCGAAGAATTAAAAAAGAAGGATATTAATGTCAATTTTAGAGAAAATTGAATTAGATTACATTGTTGCGCTTAAAAATAAAGAAGCTGAAAAAGTTTCTGTTTTAAGAATGTTAAAAGCTGAACTTCACAATGCTAAAATAGAAAAGAAAGCAGACTTAGAAGAATCAGAAGAAATTTTGGTTTTGAATAAAGAAGTTAAAAAACGCCAAGATTCTGTTGAGCAATATCAGAAGGGTAATCGTCCAGAATTAGCAGATAAAGAATTGAATGAAATTACCATTATTAAAAATTATTTGCCAAAACAAATTTCAGAGGTAGAATTAGAACAAATTGTTGAAAAAGCGATTACTGAAACTAATGCCAAAGAAATTAAAGATATGGGTAAAGTAATGCCAATAGTTATTGCGCAAGTTAAAGGCGCAGCAGACAATTCAAAGATTGCTCAAGTTGTAAAACAAAAATTAGCATAAATTAATGGAAATAGAATTCATTAATTCAAAATTTGTTTCAAAAAAAGAAATCCAAGATTTTGAAAAAAGATTACGCAAAATTATTAAAAATAAAAAGTTAAAAGGTTATTTATCAGTTAATTTTGTTTCAAAAAATAAAATTAAACAAATTAACAAAAAATACCTTAATAAAAATCAAGCAACTGATGTATTAAGTTTTTCATCCGCAAAACCAAGCTCAAAAAAAGAAATTTTTGGAGATATAGTAATTTCTCCAGAAATTGCGAAAAAAGAGAAAATAACAATTTTCGAGCTTGTTAAGCACGGGTTACTCCACTTGGCTGGATATGATCATGAAACAAGTCTAGCAAAATGGAAAAAAGCAGAAAAAGATTTAAACAAAATGGAGGGAAATTGACAAAACAAGATTTTATTGCCGGTCTTGATATCGGGACTTCAAAAGTAGCAACAGTAGTTGGCGCTAGAAAAGAAGATGGAAGTATTGATATTATTGGCACTGGGATTGCTCCTTCTTCTGGTCTTAGAAAAGGAATGATTGTTGATTTAGAAGAAACAATTACTGCGATTTCTGAATCTGTGGAACAAGCAGAGCGAGTTTCTGGTATTGCCATTGATTCTGTTTATGCAAGTGTTGGCGGATCGCACATTGATTCTCAAAATAGTAAAGGAGTAATTGCTGTTTCTCGGGCTGACGGCGAAATTTGCGAAGAAGATATTTCTCGGGTAATTGAAGCAGCTCACGCAGTAAGTATGCCAACAAATCGGGAGGTAATTCATACAATCCCAAGAATTTATACAGTTGATGGTCAAGAAAATATTAAAGATCCAATTGGAATGACTGGAATCAGACTTGAGGTTGACGCTCATGTAATTTCAGTTTCTTCTCCTTGCATAAAAAATATTACTAAATGTATTTATCAAGCAGGGCTTAACATTAATGAAATAATTTTTTCCGGGCTTGCTTCTTCATCATTGCTTTTAAACAAACAACAAAAAGAAATTGGCGTGGTGTTGGCTGATATTGGTTGGGCGACTACGACAATCGCGGTTTTTGAAGAAGGAGATATTATGCATTCAGCTGTGATCCCAATTGGTTCAATGCATATTACAAATGATATTGCGATTGGGCTTAAAACTTCTGTTGAAACTGCGGAAATTATTAAATTAAGATATGGCGCGGGTTCAGTCGAAGATATTAAAAAAGATGAAAAAATCGATTTAGCAAAAATTGACAAAAATGAAAATCAAAAAATAGAAAAGTCGTATTTAGCTGAAATAGTTGAAGAGCGACTTAAAGAAATTTTTGAGCTTATTCAAGAAGAACTTAAAAAAATTAAAAGAGAAGGTAATTTACCTGCTGGAATAATTCTTACTGGAGGCGGGTCAAAAATGCCAGATATAGATAAAGCAGCAAAAAAATATTTAGAAATTCCAGCAAGTATTGGTAAAATTCAAGAGGAAATTTCTGGTCTTGTTGACAGAGTCGAAGATCCTGTGTACTCTTGTAGTGCAGGCTTAATAGTATGGGCAGCAAAAGGAAGTGTTGAAAATTTTTCAAAAACTAGTTTTTCAGCCAAAGACTTAGGCGGGAAAATTAAAGATTTTTTCAAAAATTTTTCGTCATAGAACAAAAGCCTTGCATCTTTTAAAAATAATAGGTAAAATAGCATTAACTAGAAATATATACAACAGGAGGGGCAGAGGAATTTAATGCCTACTAAAGATAGCAATTCTCAGCCGGATATTATTAAACCCTCCGGGCCTGTTGAACCATCGAAAATGGACACTTTTGCATTAATCAAAGTGGTTGGCGTGGGCGGAGCTGGGGGATCTGCGATACAGCGCATGATTCGTTCAAAACTCAAAGGAGTTGAGTTTTTGGCTATCAACACAGATGCTCAAGCTTTAGCTCATAACGAAGCCCAAACTAAAATTCAAATTGGCAAAGAATCAACTCAAGGATTAGGTTCAGGCGCTGACCCAGAACGAGGCAGACAAGCCATTGAAGAGAACAAAGAAGAAGTTTACGAAGCATTAAAAGGCGCGGATATGGTTTTTGTAACTTGTGGCATGGGAGGCGGAACTGGGACTGGAGCTTCACCAATGGTTGCTTCAATAGCCAAAGAACTTGGCGCTTTAACTGTTGGCGTTGTTACTAAGCCTTTTAGTTTTGAAGGTCAGCGTCGATCAAAAGTTGCTGATCTTGGGATCGAAGAATTAAAAGATAAAGTTGATACCTTAATCACAATTCCAAATGATAGGCTTTTGTCAGTAATTGATAAAAAAACTCCGCTTTTTGATGCTTTTGCAATTGTTGACGATGTTTTACGCCAAGGTGTTCAAGGTATTTCAGATCTTATTACTCTCCACGGAATTATTAATGTTGATTTTGCTGATGTTCGCGCAATTATGCAAGATGCTGGCACAGCTCTTATGGGAGTTGGCCGAGCGCAAGGCGATTCTCGCGCGCTTGAAGCAGCTCATGCAGCAATCGAAAGCCCACTTCTTGATCTATCAATCGAAGGGGCAAAAGGAATTTTATTTAATATTACTGGTGGTCCAGATCTTTCAATGTATGAAATTGACGAAGCTGCGAAAGCAATTACCGATGCTGCGGATAAAGACGCAACAATTATTTTTGGCGCAATAATAGACGAAGCAATGCAAGGTGAAGTAAAAATAACTGTTATTGCGACTGGTTTTGAAGGCATAAATTCTTCAGACCCAAAAAAAGAAAGTCTAGAATCTGAGTCAGAACCAGAAGCTGAAGAGCAAGAAGAAGAAAGACGAACAGGAATTTTAAATCCGTTTGAACAAGCATTTAAAAAAGATAATGATGATAATCAAGAAAAAGATAATGACGATCTCGAAGTCCCAGCTTTTATTAGAAGAAAATTAAAGTAGTTTTTATTAGTTTATTAAGACAAACAAAAAATATTTATTTTAAGAAGGGTTTTTTTAGTTATTAAAAATATGGAAAATAACAAAGAATTAAAATTAAATTTAGAGCAAAAAAAAGCAATTACGCATAAAAAAGGCCCTCTTTTAATTATTGCTGGGGCAGGAACTGGTAAAACAATGGTTGTAACCCAAAGAATTGCTTATATTATCAATCAAAAATGGGCGAATCCTTCAGAAATTCTTGCTTTAACTTTTACTGAAAAAGCTGCTGCAGAAATAGAAGAAAGAGTTGATGTTTTAGTTCCTTATGGATTTATTGATTCTTGGATTTCAACTTTTCATTCTTTTGGAGATAAAATTTTACGCGATTATTCTTTTGGGCTCGGCTTGCCAGTTGATTTTAAAGTACTAACAACTTTAGAACAAATAATTTTTTTAAAACAAAATATTTACGAATTTGATCTTAAATATTTTCGACCAGTTGGCAATCCGCTTTCCCACATTCAAGAATTAATTAAACAAGACAAAAACTGCGGAATATTTTTCCGCAGTTTTTAGAGCATA
>CAYUUY010000049.1:0-5581 GCA_964448035.1 uncultured Candidatus Saccharibacteria bacterium | reverse complement strand
TCCAAGTTGAATTGTAAACCGACCATCTTGAGCTTTGTCTGAGATATCAAGCTTCATGCCAGCTAAATATTTAATTCTGCTCCTAAGAGCTTTGTAAGCGTCTTGGTTTAGTCTAATAACATCTTGCAAAACACCATCGATTCGATAACGCAAATTCATACCATTTTTTACTGGCTCAATGTGAATATCTGAAGCCCTGTTTTCGAGCGCGCCAGAAACAATAATCTCAAAAAGTTGGGTTGTTGGCACTTGAGAAATTTTTGATTTTAAAGCTTCGAGCGATTTAATTTCTTGAGCAAGCTGACTTGTTTGTTCTTGAGTCATTTCTAAATCTAAATTTGAAGCTCGCTTGCCTACAATACTATATGTTTTTAGCGCATATTGGATCGATTGCAAAGAACAAACATAAAGTTTTAAATTAAATCCTTGATCTTTTGCCAGATTTTCAAGATATTTTATTAAATTTTGGTTGGCTGGATCAACAATCGCCACAGAAACGTCATCTCCAGCTCTGGAATAACTTATAACATAATATTTTTGAGCAATTTCTTCAGGAATTGTTTGGATTACAGAAGAAGCAATACTATAACCCATTAAATTTACATAAGGTAAATTATGTTTGGCAGCTGTTTTTTGAGCTGCTTTTTCTTGTTCAGCGCGAAAATATTCAGAATAGGCTTTATCAAATTCTCCTGCTTGATAAGAAGGTTTTTTATTTTTTGTAGTAGGTTTATTTTGACCATAGTTAGATTGCTGATTATCAGCAACAATATCAGAAAAGTTTTGCTGATTCTGACTATTTTGATCAGATTGATTTTCTGATTCATCTAAATTTGTTTGATTATTAAAATCATCTTGAGTCATAAAAATTACCCCTCTGTTTTATATTACATCTTAAATAAGCGCAAAATCAAATAATAATATGGTAATATATAAATATGGAAACAGATTCTTTTGCAGAAAAAATTTTACCAGCGGGAGAAAACTATCAATCGCCTGAAAAAATTACTTTATCCGAATCTCGTTTTGGCAATAAACCAGAAATAATTCGAGCCATGGGTGAAGGCAAAATTATTAATGTCATCGGAATTGAACAATTATGCCCTAACATCAAGCCTCATGCCAACGAAGTGAACGTTGCGAGCATTAAGCATCAAAACGCTAATCAAATTCTTGGAGTTCAAATCCAACAAGGCGGAAATATGCTACAATGTGTATTTAAACCTTACGACGGCGAAAATTTAAGAATTAAAAGTGATTATGGATTCCAGTCTTTTTATCCTCGAGAATGTGCTGCATATATGATTTCTGAGCATTTTGATTTAGATATTGTGCCACCTACTGTTATTCGCAATATAAACGGACAAATCGGTAGCTTGCAACTTTTTTTAGACCACAATTACTGGCAAGACTATAGCCAAGCTTTTGAACAAAGAAAAGACGAAATTCGCGGAAATGATGATTGGCAAAAGATTGCTGTTTTTGACTGGATATTAGCAAATTGCGAACGACACGGACATAATATGATGGTTAGAACAACAGGTGACGAAAATGAGCTTGCGGCCATAGACCATGGCATAATTCTTCGTAGCAACCACTATTTCGACGTCTCTTTGCGTGGTCCGTCTTTAAGTCTAACTTATAATACGAAAACACAAACCGGAAAGCAAGAAGCATTACCAAAAAATCTTTTACATAAACTAAAATTTGGGCTAGAAAGAAAACAGGATATTGATACACAGTTAAGACAACTTCAAGGTGTAACAAGCCAAGATGTAGATCAAATGTGGCAAAGAGTTAAACAAACAGTAAAATACAGGAAATTTTTATCAAAAATGAATTTTAAGGAAATAATTGGAACTGAATGGTTATCTTCTGAACTTCAACATATATCATATAAAAAATAAAATTATAAAAATTAAAAAGCAAACTAAAATTTAATTTATAAATTTAAATTAAATTTTTCTAGAATCATATGCCCAATGAAGTAAAGATTGTCTTTGTTTTGGGCGGCATTTTAAGTCTTTTGGCTGGCAATTCCTTTTTACTTGAGCTAAGTGACGCTTGTAACTTTTCCAGCGCTTAATCTGGCGCTCATCTTCCTCTGGCAACCTTCTTTACATATAATATCTACAATACCATTGAAACCAACCACGAGGATTGTGGCGCTGATTTATCCAACCTTTCTCTCTCCAAACAGCAAGTGGCTGGCTGGCGGAAATCCTAAAATAATTAAGCTCAGGATTTTTATTTTTAGGCGATAATTTTGCTTTATTATACCAAGAAGCAAGAAATTCTTTTTTGCAATCAGTCATATATTTGCCTTCAAAAACCCCAAGCTCAAGCATTTTTTTTGGAGTTAGCTCTGGCTTAAAATCTTTATTAAAGTTTTTTCCTATTGGCTCAGATAGCTGATATTTATAATTTTTCTGCATTTTGTCATTTACAACAATTTTTTTCACTTTTTCTTTTTTTGATAATAATAAATACCAACCGTTGTTAATACAACTCCAATAATCGCAACTAGCCACCACAAATTATTTTTATCTACAATTTCTTTTTCAAGTTTTTCAATAGCTCCTTCTTTATCTAAATCTGTAGATTTTAGAATTTCAAATTCATATTTTGCAGAAGTGTAATAAAAACTGTTGTTAGAATCATAAACCACTATTTGGATAGTATGGTTTCCATATTCCAGGTCTTCTTCAACTTGATATTCCCAATTCCCTTCGTTGTCTGAATAAATAGTGTCAGTAATTTTTTTATCAGAAGCAATATTTATAATTAGTTTTGCGTTTGGGATTGTTTTTCCTTGAAAAATGGGTCTCTGGGTATATATTTTTATTTTTTTTCCTTCACGCATTACAATTGACAAATCTTGGTCTTGATCACTATCGTGATAAGGATAACATTCTATTGAAAAAGATTTTGCGGCAAAAGCAAATTCTGGAGTTAGATAAACCGTTGCTTCTTTGTTAGCTAAAGAAGCAAGATAGGTAATAATTGAATCTTCGCTTGTTGATCCGCTCGGATCATCTCCCCCTCCGCCACCACCAGAATCTATAGCATAACCGACATTTACTGAATTAAGCTGTATCAATTGAGAACCATCAGAATTTAAATATGCTCTAAAGCTAAGTTTTCCTGTACTACCTGCTGGAAAACTCGAAATTTTAGAATTGATATAAGAAGCCGCATTCGCCTGAAGATAACTATCAGCGGCCATTTTCCAACCACTATTATAATAATACCAAGTCGTACCTGAATTATTTGAAAGCTGATATTTTATTTCGCCACCATTTTTAGTGGCTGATTCTGAAAAAGACGATAAACTAGTAAATTGCTGACTTATGGTTGATTTAGAATAAACAGAAGGCTGATCGCTGCTATAAATTGAAGATTCGGACTCCAAATTAGCAATTGGTTCAACTGACGCATACTTTCTTACTCGGTAGTCGTCAACTTTTCCAGTAGAACTATAACAAAGACCTATTTCAGCCGATACACTTTCATTTTGTCCTGACAGATCGACTGAATGTTCATTTGCCCCATTAAAATATTCTTTGATGTTTTGTCCAGCCAAAACATATTTAGCTTCATTCCAAACACCAGAGTTCATAACAACTCCTGTTTTATCCGTTATATGACTAGCACCACCATATTTGTCATCAATACGCATTTTATCTTCAGATAATCTGTACTGAGCCTCAACATAATCAGAGCCACCTTCATGTCTAAAATAATGCATGTGAGTACTTTCGGTATCATTATTAAACTTGTACTCAACAACAAAATCTTCAGGATAATTATATAAAGGCTTAGCTGAATTCCAACCCACCTCCCCTAAACTCTCCAAATATCCATCTCTAATCTCGGTTCCTCCGCGAAATCCATGGGTCCACTTATTATGTAAATTGAATTCAAGATAATCTGTAATTGCACCTTGGTAATAGTTGGTATAATTTTCGTTTCCATGATAATAAATTACATCATTACCTGGCCCATCACCGATCTTAAAAGCATAAACCGCCCCAGCAGTACCGACAATCACTTTTCCTTGACTTATTACTGGCGTATTACACAATTTTGTGTAGTCTGTTTCCTCTTTGGCTACAACACTACCATCATTTTGATCAACAACTAAGAAATAGGAAGGATCTCCCTCTGTGGTATTATAAGGCTTCTCAATTGTGTACATATAACTATCATCCAGGACCCAACTTCCCCAGCCAGAATCATCATCATATTGCTTCGACCAAATCTCGCTTCCGTTATCTGTTACATCCAAAGCTTTGTGATATCCCTTACCTGAAGCATTGTAAACAGAAACATACAAAACGTCGTCTTTAAAAGCAGGGGTCATTGTCAAGGCATACCCTACGTAATTTACCTTCCAATCAACGCTGTGAGTATCTGGGTTAACAGAATAAGCATTACCATCAGTGCGATTATTATTAGAGTCCACGATATAAAATCTATTATTGCTCTCATCATATATTGGAACAGAGTATGACGTGTCGGCAGTTGTAACATCAAGCTGAATTTTCCAATCTTCAGTCATATCAGCAGTATTTACCACCATAAAATAATTATCCAAAGTTTTAAAATATAGTTTTGTACCTTTTCTTAATATTCCCCTGGGATATTGGGCTGCATAAGAATCAACTTCGCTCAAATCAGACAACAATCTCTTACTAACTTTGTCCGCTTCGGAAACATATAAATAAGTGTCATCAGCTGCAATTGCTTCCACGGTAGAATTTGCTTGAATATCAACAGAACTATTAATAGAAAAGTCAGAAATTGACATTTTATATAGCTTTGGATCAGTATTCTCATCTGAGCGAAGGCCAGCGTGAAAGTACATATAATTACCAATAAAAAGTGGTGGAGACCCAACAGCACCAGCAATATTTTGTGATTGCAAAAGAGTGCCATCTTCTATATCCCATTGTTGCATTCTATAGGGGGCGTGATCATTGCCAGAGTAATAACTGCCACCATATACTGCCCCCGAATGAAACCAAACATCTTCATCTCCATCAATTGCATATTCCCAATCGATAGAATTATTAAAACTATCAAAAAATAAAAAAGTATCGTTACCATTCGACTGGGTAATGGCGTTACTGTTACCATAATATATATAAATTGTTTTACTTGAAGTTGCGTCAATACTTGGCACTTCCACCCAAAAAGTAGCCGAAGTGGAAGTAGTGTATTCTTCCCGCCAATGATCAACCAAGGTTTGACCATCGGTGTTAGTAAACCTAATATCATCAAAGTCTGTTTGCATTTTAGAATTATAAGGAACTGTAATAGAAACCTGATAGTCTGTTAAAGCTCCACCACCAGTATTATCAATAACCATCGGTTTTCGATAGTTCCACCCGCTCAGCCAACTGCTTGCAGCTTTAAGTTGAGCTTTACCACCAGTAATCTCGATTTTGTTTGAATCATAAACATAATTCGAAGCAGTAGTAAACCCCCAAGTCTTTGATAAAGCTTGCGCATAGTTTGCTTGAGAAAAAATAACTGATGATAATAAAAAGGTTATTAAAGCTAAAACTACAGATTTTTT
>CAYUUY010000048.1:0-5609 GCA_964448035.1 uncultured Candidatus Saccharibacteria bacterium | reverse complement strand
CCAATTATTCTTAACATGTCTCAAGAGTCCAGAATAGGGTGGGGTTATACATTTTGTTGCTATAAATTAAAATATTTGGTATCATACTAATATAGATAATTACTGAATGATATAAGAATATCAATATCTTAATATATATACTATCATATCACAATGTCAAAGACAATACCAATAGTAGCTAAAAATATAAAAAAATTACGGAAAAAGAAAGAGTTGTCGCAAGACCGTCTTTCTAGGTTGGCTGATGTCTCCCACGCCACTATTATTAAAATTGAATCAGGCGGGATACAAAGTCCAACAATTGATACCATTCAAAAAATCGCCAAAGCGCTTGGCGTTGGCGTTGAGGATTTATTAAAATAGTTATGGATGAAAAATATCTAAACAAAATAATAAAAGGTGATTGTATAGAGGAATTAAAAAAATTGCCTGAAAATTCGGTTGATTTAATTTTTGCCGATCCGCCTTATAATTTACAATTACAAGGCGAACTTTATCGTCCAAATCAAACAAAGGTTTCTGCCGTAAATGATAAATGGGATAAATTTTCTTCTTTTGAAGAATACGATAAATTTACCTATGACTGGCTGAAAGAGTGCAAACGAGTTTTAAAAAAAGACGGTTCAATTTGGGTTATTGGCAGTTATCACAATATTTTCCGTGTTGGGAAAATTATGCAAGATATTGGATTATGGGTTTTAAATGATATTATTTGGATCAAGACAAATCCAATGCCTAATTTTAAAGGTACCCGTTTTAATAACGCACAAGAAACATTGATTTGGGCTTCTAAAAATCAAAAATCAAATTTTACTTTTCATTACAAATCAATGAAAGCATTTAACGATGACAAGCAAATGAGAAGTGATTGGTATATTCCTATTTGCAACGGCGGAGAAAGAATAAAAGTAAATGGCGAAAAAGCCCATTCTACTCAAAAGCCGGAAGCTCTGCTTTTTAGAATTATTTTATCAACTTCAAATGCTGGCGATATGGTTTTAGATCCGTTTATGGGAAGTGGAACAACTGGAGCCGTAGCTAAAAAACTGAAAAGAAATTTTATTGGGATAGAAAAAGAAGATTTTTATATTAAAATAGCAAATGAGAGAATTAAAAAAGTTAAACCGCTTGATAATGAATTATTGACTTATCCCATTGAAGAAAAAAAGCCAAAGGTTCCTTTTGGAAACCTGCTTGAAAATAAACTTATAAAGATTGGCGATCATTTATATTCCAAAGATGAAAAATATAAAGCTAAAATTTTAGCTGACGCAACTTTATTATGGAGTGATAAAGTCGGCTCAATCCATAAAATAAGTGCTGAAATTTTGGGCAAGGCTTCAAACAATGGTTGGACATACTGGTACACAAAGGATAAAAAAGGCAACCTAATTCTTATTGATGAAATAAGAAATGATTATATTAAAAAGTATATAACATAAAACTTATGCAATACGAAAAATTTAAAAACATATTTAACGAAACTATTTTTGAAGAATCGAAAGCAGTTTTAATTGAGAAAATAGCAAAATATCCCAATCGCTATATTGGTCTTTTTAGACCAACAAAACCAAAGGCAAAAATTTTACAAAATTTACTCCAATCTCACGAAATCCGTTTTGGTGATGCTTTTGAGGAAGCGATTGAGGAATATTTTAAGGAGTTCGGCTACCAAATTTTAGAAAAAAAATTTGTTAATGGCGATAATGATGAATTGAATCTTGATCAGTGCTTCAAGTTCAAAGACAAAGTTTATTTTATTGAACAGAAAATCAGAGACGACCACGACTCCACAAAAAAGCGAGGGCAGATAGAAAACTTTGAGAAAAAATTAAACGAAATGATCGGTAAATATGGCGAGAAAAATCTTGTCGGCATTTTCTATTTTATTGATCCAGATTTACAGAAAAACAAAAATTACTATAAAGCAGAGCTTGAAAAAATGTCTCGGGATTATGGCGTTGAAATTTATTTGTTTTATGGTGTTGAGTTATTTGATTTTTTAAAGCAAAAAGATATTTGGGATGAGATTCTGAAATATTTAGAGCAATGGAAAAAAGCGATTCCAGATTTTCCAGAAACAAATTTTGACATTGACGCTGAAAGTTCTTTTGAAGAAATAAAAGACTTGTCGCCAAGTCTTTATAGAAAAATTTTTCAAGACGATGTTATTTTTAACGAAATAATTTTGACAATTTTTCCAGAAAAGAAAACTTTAAAATTATTGCTTGATTATTTCAAAGAAAAATCATCCAAAAAAATTATTTATAAGACCATTGCCAATTTACTTGAAGAAAAATTGGAAAGTTAATTTTTATGCTTCCTAAAAATGAGATTATACATGGTGATTGCATAGAGGTTTTAAAAAATTTTCCTGAAAATTCCTTTGACTTAATTTTTGCCGACCCGCCATATAATCTGCAATTACCTCAAAATAGAAAACTATTGCGAGAAAACGGAACAGAAGTAATTCCCGTAAATGACGATTGGGATAAATTTGAAAGTTATGAAGATTATGATAATTTTACTGAAAATTGGATCAAAGAATGTCAAAGGATTTTAAAACCAACAGGGACAATTTGGATTATGGGAATGTATCACAATATTTTCCGTGTTGGTAAAATTATGCAGGATTTAGGATTATGGTTTTTAAATGATGTTATTTGGGTAAAAATTGACGCTATGCCGAATTTCAACGGCAGAAGATTTACAAATAATCACGAAACGCTAATTTGGGCGGTAAAAAATAAAAATTGCAAAAACTACACTTTTAATAACGAATTTTTAAAACAAATGAACGGCGGACAACAAATGAAAGATACGGACTGGATTTTCAAAATTTGTCGTGGACAAGAAAGATTAAAAGATGAGAACGGCATTAAAGCGCACCCAACACAAAAGCCGTTAAAACTTGTTCAACAAGTTTTACTTTCCGCAAGCAATAAGGGAGACTTGGTCTTAGATCCATTTTTAGGCAGTGGGACAACTGCCGTTGTCGCAAAAGCTCTTGGCAGAAATTGGATAGGAATTGAAAGGGATAAAAAATATGTGAATTTAGCTAATGATAGAGTGATGAATTATAAAATATAACAAATAAATTTATATGAGAACAAGAAAACAATGGAAAGATGATGTCATTGATGTTGAAAAATTGGAATTGGATTTGCAAAATCCAAGACTTCCAAAACATGTTAGAGATCAAAATGACATTACTCAAATCAGAGACTATCTTTTGAACAAAGAGGATGTTTTGAGAATTGCCAGAAATATTGCAAATAACGGTTATCACCGAAGTGCTGTTGCGATTGTTTGCAAAGAAAACGGACGAACAATAGTTTTAGACGGCAATCGTCGGTTGGCGGCGTGTCAGCTCTTGCTTAAGCCAGAACTTGCAACAAATGCTCGTGATAAAAAGGAGCTTGAGGATTTAAGCAAGATCGCTAACAAACAAGAGCTCAAAAAAGTAAAAATTGCCGTAGCCCCTTCTCGTAAAGAAGCCGAAAAGGAAATTTGGGATATACATGTCAGTCAACTTTTAAAACCTTGGCAGGTATTGCAAAAACTTCGTATGTATAGGAATCTTATAGATTCTGGAGAATACGATATTAATTCCGCTTCTTCCGAATATGGAGTATCGCATGCTCAATTTAAAAAGGAACTTGAAAAACTATTTTTCTATGAACAGATTTTAGAGCAAATTAGAACAGAGAAAGACGAAGAAGAATTATTGAAATCTGGTTTTAACAAAATTGATCGTTTGATTCTCAGTACGAACGGTAAAAAACTTTTGGATTATTCGACAAATAACAAAGGGGATATAACATTTACAGATAGAGGCGAATCAGATAAAAAATTGAAGCAATTGATTCCTTATATTACAGACCCGCAAAAAGTATCAGCACAAGCTACGCAAGAATGGTTAGTTGAAAATGTTTTTTCAAAAATAGACCCAGGCTTTTCTACTGGCAAGAAAAGCGCCGAGGGAGAAAAGAAACCCGAGCCAACCACACCAGCTACGCAAAGAAAAACAGCAAGGGAGAAAAATAAAGCACTAGCGTTATTCGGGCAGGACTTAGTACTGAAAAAAGAAGATACAAATAATATTTATATGGATGTTTTGGATTTGCATAATTTTTATTCAAAAAATGCAAGCAAATTGTCAAAAAATTTCCCAGCATTGATTAGAATGTCGATGCGACTTTTGGTTGAATCAGCAACACCAAAAACAAAAGGTATTGCATATTATGTAAATACCAATTTTGAAAATGCTAAAAAACAATTGACACAAGATCAAAAAACCACATTGGCGAACAATAGTATCAATGGGGCAAAAAATTTGATTCAATTATTGCAATCAGGGGCGCACAATTACGCCAATTCTGCAAATTTTGAGCAAACTGTTGCAATGTCAATTATCATTGGGGCGATGTTAAAAATTACACATTCCAAAAAATGAAAAATAAAACCGACAAAATAACATCTGAATTTTCAAGTCCGTTTCGTTATCCTGGCGGAAAAACTCGCTTGGCAGGTTTTTTATATAAAGCAATAGGAAAAAATTTTTTCGAAAACGAAAAAATTATTCTCGTTGAACCATATGCCGGCGGAGCCGGAGCGTCTTTGAAATTATTGTTTTCGGGCAAGGTTGATAGAATTATCATCAACGATTTGGACAAAGGCATTTTCGCGTTTTGGAAAATTGCCGTTTCTGATACGGATTTTTTGATAAACAAAATCAAAAAAGTGAATATTAATATTGAAGAATGGAAAAAGCAAAAAGAAATTTATAATAATCCGTCATCGTCAATTAAGGATTTGGCGTTTGCTACTTTATTCTTGAACCGAACAAACCGTTCGGGAATTATTGAGGGCGGACCAATAGGCGGAATGGAGCAAGCAGGTTTTTGGAATGTTCAAGCCCGTTTTACAAAACAAACCATTATTTCAAGACTGGAAAAAATCAAAGAATTTAAAAATAAAATATCCGTTAGAAATTTAGATGGAATTACGCTTTTGAGACAATTGGAAAAGAATAAATGTAAAAACAGATATTTTATTTTTCTTGATCCACCATATTATCAAAAAGGGAAATCTTTATATCTAAACCATTATGTTGATAAAGATCATAAAAAATTGCTAAAACTCCTTGAACAATCTTCATTAAAATGGGTCATGACTTATGATGATGTTTCTTATATTCAGAATCTTTATAACAAATTCAAGAAAAATAAATTTACGATAAATCATAGCGCTTTTGAAGCAAGGCAGGGCAAGGAAATTTTGATTTTTTCCGATAATGTTGCTAAAGTAGCGATTGGTTAATTCTAAACCCACTCTCCACTCTTTTTATTTTATAGCCGCCGCCGCGCCCGCCCTGCGGGCGTTGAAGCAAAAGGGCAAAAAGGAAGGGGGTTGGGGGGAAGGAATTTTTGCCCTTTTGCGATTAAAAATAGAGCGTTTCCGCTTTTCTCTGGTTAAGAGAAAACCAAAACAGAAAATTTTTCATCTCCTATTAAAAGAAAAAAATGGGGGGCAGAAAAAAATAAAAAATGTAATGAAAAAATTTCTGTTTTGGTTTGCCGTAGCAGAGCGGAGGCAAGCGGAAACGC
>CAYUUY010000047.1:0-5683 GCA_964448035.1 uncultured Candidatus Saccharibacteria bacterium | reverse complement strand
ACAGCAGTCAGCAGGTTGGAAGGGAGGACTAGCCGTTGATAGAGGGACAGAAGGTGCTGGCGGTAATACCTGCCCGTGGTGGAAGCAAGGGGCTGAAGCATAAGAACATCCGCATGGTCGCCGGGGTTCCGCTTCTCGGCTGGTCTGTGAAGGTGGCTAGGCAGTCAAGGTTCGTTGACGACATAGTGGTGTCAACGGAGGACTCGTCCATTGCGGGGGTTGCCCGTGGGATTGGGTGTTCCGTGGTGGAGAGGCCGGAAGAGTACGCCACGGACGATGCGAAGATAGAGCAGGTCGCTCTCCATGCGCTCTCCGTCTTTGACTTCGCCTACGACTACGTGGTGATATTACAGCCCACATGCCCCATGAGAAGGGTGTCGGAGATAGACGGATGCCTTGCGACATGCATCAACAAGGATGCCGCCTCGTGCAGCACCATCTCCACCCATGACGAGCATCCCATGAAGAGCCTCATAGAGATGCCTGGATTCGGGATAACGCCATACTTCGGGGAGGAATATCTCAACGCTCCAAGGCAGTCTTTGCCTAAGTTCTACAAGCAGACGGGGAGCGTGTATGTCAACAGGGTGGCGGATTTCATGGAAGCCGGAGGGGTCGCCTTCGTACAGCCGTGGGTTCCCTACGTGGTCTCATGGAGGGGCGTTGACATAGACGACGAGTTCGATCTCGCCGTTGCGGACATGGCGTTGAGAAAGGGGCTCTCATGAAGAAGAAGTTCCCGGACATGCCGGAGAACGTGATTCCCTACTACGAGTGCTACAGGGACATGGGGCCGGAGAGGAACATCAACAGGGTGTTCCATTCCATGGGGAAGACCCCGACATACGTGTCGATAAAGAGATGGTCGGACAAGTACATGTGGGACGCACGGATGGTGGATGAATTGGGGGCGATGGGTCTCCTTGGCGACTCCATCCCTGAATTCGACACGGCATCACTGAACAGGAAATCGCTGAAGTTCATAGATGCCGCCATAAGCACCATACAGAACCGCAACGAGAAGACTGAAAAGGACGCTTCGAGCCTGTCGAAACTGATTGACCTGCGGGTCAAGGTCGCCTCGAAGGTGGACGAAATAGAGGAACAGGACAGGGTGAAACTTGTCAGGACTTACGCAATGTCGATAAGGGACAGACTGGAGGAGCGGTACCGTGGGGCCTCTGACGTGGTTGAAACCGAAGGGGCGGGCTAACAGGTTCTACCTTGATGCGATAGCCGAGGCGTTGGAGCATGAGAACCGCAGGGTAGTGGTGGAGGTCTTGAGGCAGTTATGCCTCGATGACCTCTTTTTTCTTATGGTCTTCGTCTTGAACCGTGCCGACATGGACGTTCCGGTAAATGAAGAGTTCAACGAGAACTGGTGCTTCGACAGGTGCAGGGAGGTCCAGGCAGACCCTGACGGGCACTTGGACCTGTGGAGCCGTGAACATTACAAGAGTTCCGTGATCACATTCGGACTCACCATACAGAACATACTACAGAATCCCGAACTGACCGTGGGCATCTTCTCCCACAAGCGCGAGATAGCGATGGACTTCCTCGGGCAGATTAAGCGTGAATTGGAAGGGAACGAACTGTTGCAGATGCTCTTCCCCGATGTGCTGTGGAGGAACCCAAGGAAGGACGCTCCCGTCTGGACGCAGGAGAACATCATAGTAAAGCGCAAAGGGAACCCCAAGGAGGCCACCATAGAGGCGTGGGGTCTGGTGGACAACCAGCCTACAGGCCGGCACTTCGACCTGATGGTATATGACGACGTTGTTACAAGGGAATCCGTCACCTCTGCGGAGATGATAAACAAGACCACCAAGGCGTGGGAGGACTCGTTGAACCTCACCTCCGCCGGTGGGCGAATCAGATACATCGGCACACGGTGGAGTTTCCAGGATACCTACAAGACCATCATCGACAGGCATTCGGCAATACTGCGTCACCGTCCGGGGGTTTTGCCCGACGGGACTCCACTCTTCTGGAACAGGGAGACATTGGAGCAGAAGAGGGCATCGATGGGACCGCAGACTTTCGCCTGTCAGATACTACTGAATCCCTCGGCGGCGATGGAGTCATCCTTCAACCTCGACTGGATAAAGCACTGGCATCCCGACCCCGCCACGGGGCGTTACAACCTGACCGACCTGAACCTGTATCTCGTGGTTGACCCTGCCGGATCCAAAAAGAAGGGGCGGGACTACACGGCTATGGTCGTCTTCGGTCTAGGCAGTGACGAGGTTTACAGGGTCATCGACATGGTGAAGGACAAGATGAACCTCGATGAGCGCACCGATGAACTGTTCAACCTCGTGCGCAAGTACAGGCCCCTGCTTGTGGGGTACGAGAAGTACGCTATGCAGAGCGACATAGAGCATATCGAATATGTCCAGAGGAAGCGCAACTTCGTCTTCAACATACAGGAGTTGTCCATTCCAGTTGCGAAGGCTGAACGGATAGCGTGGCTGTTCGCCCCGTTCCGTGAGGGGCGTATCCTCCTGCCGGAGAGTGTGGTGCGCCGGAACTGGGAGGGCGTGGAGGTGGACGTGGTACAGGACTTCATCAACAACGAGTACGGGATATACGCTCCCGGCATCACCATGCACGACGACATGCTCGACTGCATGGCTAACATGTTCCATCCGAACCTCGGTGTTGTGCCTCCAGTTGCGGAGGATGAGTTGCAGGTAAAGGCGGTATGTGACTTCAACCCCTTCGGGGAGGAAGACTACGGAAGGTGGTGAGGCTTAATGGCTGAAACAGCATTGATGTGGTTACAGGGTCTTGCGGGGGCCGGGAGTGCGGTGGCGGCGCTGGGGCAGAGTCCACCGAAGATGCCCGAACCCCAGATGCCTGCCAAGCCGGACACGGCAGGGGGAGAACTTGCGGCGGAGTCTGCGGCGAAGCGCAAGGCGGCGAAGAAGAAGGGGTATGAATCGACCATTCTCACCGCCGGAAAGGATCTGGGTTCCGCAACGGTGAAGAGGAAAACCCTGTTGGGGGAGTAGCGTATGAATGAACCGATAGTGCTAAAGGTGCTTGAGAGGCACACAAGGATAAAGGAACTGCGTGCACCGTGGGAATCCCATTGGGACGAGATCTCAAACAGGATAGTTCCACGGCACAATGTTTATTTCAAGAGCAAGGGGGCAAAGCGCAGGGGGGAGATTTACGATTCCACGGCTCCCCGTGCCAATGCCCGTCTTGCCGCATCCCTTCACTCCATGCTCACCAACCCTTCGCAGAAGTGGCTGTCCTTGAAGATATCTCCGCTCAGCCTCATGGAAGATCACAACATACTCATGTGGGTGGAGCATGTGACCGAACTCATCATGGACGCTATCAACGACTCCAACTTCCACACGAAGGCGCACGAGTTCTACCTTGACCTTCCCTCTCTGGGGACGGGGGTTTTATTCCACGAGGAGAACGACGGCGACGAGGGGCCGGACTTCGTGTTTCACACGCTCCCCCTGATACAATGCGCCGTCCTTGAGAACCACAAGGGGTACATCGACGTGCTTCACAGGGAGTTTGAGATGTCGGCGAGGAACACGCTGAAATACTTTGGGGAAGAGGCATGCAACGACAAGATACGTGAACTTGCGGAGAAGAAGCCCGAAGAGGGGATACAACTCATACACGCCGTGTTCCCGAAGGATGACTACGACAAGTACAACAAACTGGACAAGCCGTTCGCTTCCGTGTGGATAGCGACACAGTGGAAGCACCTGCTGAAGGAGTCGGGGTACTACGAGTTCCCCGCCTACGTTACACGGTGGGCTACCGCTAGCGGAGAGATATGGGGAAGAGGCCCTGGCATGGAGGGGTTGCCGGACATAAAGACCGCCAACGCCATGACCAAGGACATCCTTGAAGCGGCGGAGATAATCATACGCCCCCCCATCGACATGGAGTACAAGTCGTATCTGAACCCCGTCAACACATCCCCTGCCCATATCAACCAGAGGGCGAGGGGTGCGGCGAAACTTGAACCGCTCTACATAGTGGACGGAAGGTCTATCCCCGTCACGGACGCTCTGCTTGAGAAGGTTAAGAACAGCATCAACGACACATTCTTCTACGATGCCATCAACTTGATACGTGCGGACAGGATGACAGCCACGGAGGTAATGCAGAGGGTAGAGGAGAACATGCGGATACTCGGCCCGACCTATTCACGGCTACAGCATGAGTTCCTTGAGCCTCTGGTAATGAGGGCGTACGGGATACTTCTTCGCCGTGGGAAGATACCGCCTCCCCCTCCGCAGATAGCACAGGCCGGGGGTTACGTGAAGGTTGAGTACGAGTCACCGATGGCAAGGGCGCAGAGGACTTCCGACATCATGGCGATACAGAAGGCCATGGGATTGGTGGGGCCGTTTACCGAAGCCGTGCCCGACATACTCGATAACTACGACACGGACGAGATAGCACGGCACATCGGGAGGACTACGGGGTTGCCGCAGAAACTCATACGTGACCCCGAACAGGTGGCGCAGATAAGGCAGGAGCGTCAGAATATGCAACAGATGGCGCAGATTGCGGCTATCGCCAAGGATGCGGCAAAGGCAGGCAAGGACGCATCACAGATGGACATGGATAAACTCACCGGAGGCATGTAATGGCTAAACGTGTATTAGACGACCTAAGGGTTGACTACCATGTAGCGTTCACAAGCGAGGCTGGAATGCGTGTGCTTGAGGATATCAAGCAGTACTGCATGTGGGGTAAGTCGCCATACAACGGCATGTCCTTTCGGGATACCGACAGGAATATCGCATTTCAGGAGGTGGTGTTGCACATCCTAGACATGCTTGGCGACAGTTACGAAAACATACAGACGGAGGTATTAACGAATGAATGACAGCCCCGAACAAGGGACACCTGTCGCAGAAGAGAATCTTCTCGGCGGTGAGGAAACACAGGATACGGCGGAGACCCCCTGGTACGAATCATTGCCGGAGGAACTGAAGAACGAGCCAACGGTGCAGAAGTACAAGACCGTTGAAGAGGCGGCTAAGGGTCTGGTGAACGCCGTCAAGATGATAGGCAGGGACAAGGTTGTAGTCCCGAAGCAGGACGCTGACCCGTCCGAATGGGAATCCTTCTTTGATGCCGTTGGTCGCCCGAAGACTCCCGATGAATACAAGGTGGAGTTGGAGAACGCCGATGGTGATTTCCTCAAGTCCTTCAAGGATGCGGCTCACAGGAGCGGACTCAACCAACAGCAGGTTGACGGGCTTCTGTCCTTCTGGAACGAAGCCACAGAAAGAGCCGTTGAGAAGATGCAGTCCTCATGGCAGGCGGAGATCACGGAGGGCGTGGAAGCACTCAAGAAGGATTGGGGTACAGCCTTTGACAGGGAGGTAGCAGTCGCCAAGAGAGCGGTAAGGTCGCTGTGTGATGAAGAGCAGAGGGAATTGCTCAATGAGGGGTTGGGCAACGACCCACGCATCGTAAAACTCTTCAACAGGCTCGGCAAGATGATGGGGGAAGACACGCTTAAAGCCCTTCCCGATTCAACCACGGTTGTCGAATCAGCACAGGCGGAGATTACAAGGCTCAAGGGCGACGCATCCTTTATACAGAAACTTAACGACAAGATGTCACCGGGACACCGTGAGGCTGTAGAGCAGTTCCGCATCCTCCATGAGAAGGCGTTCCCGACAGA
>CAYUUY010000046.1:0-5921 GCA_964448035.1 uncultured Candidatus Saccharibacteria bacterium | reverse complement strand
TGATTTGCGTGTTTCAACCTTGCCAACTGTTTGGGGAGAAAATATTGTTGCTAGACTTCTTAGTCATGGAAAAGGATTTTTGGATTTAGAAAAGCTTGGTTTTACCGAGCGGGTGAAAAATCAGGTTGAGGAGGCAATTAAAAAACCAACTGGAATTATTTTAAATACTGGCCCTACAGGTTCTGGTAAAAGCACTACTCTTTATGCAATTCTTGCGAAACTTAACAAGCCAGGAATAAAAATTGTTACTTTGGAAGATCCTGTTGAATACCGAATACCGGGAATTTCCCAAACTCAAATCGATTCTGAAACTGGAATGGATTTTGCAGCAGCTTTAAAATATACACTTCGCCAAGACCCAGACATTATTTTAGTTGGTGAAATTCGTGATGGAGAAACTGCTTCAACCTCAATTGACGCTGGTTTGACAGGTCATTTGGTCTTATCAACTTTGCATACTAATAATGCTGCGAGCGCGTTAACGCGTTTAATTGATTTAGGAGTTCGTCCTTTCTTACTTCCAGGAGTAATTCGTTTAATAATTGCTCAGCGACTTGTTCGTGAACTTTGTGACTGTAAAGAAGTTTATAACCCTAATACAGAATTAAAAAAAGAAATTATTGAAAAAATATCTAAATATCCAGAATTTAAAAATTTAATAGAAAAAGATTTTCAGCTTTACAAACCAAAAGGGTGTTCAAAATGTAATTCAACCGGTTTCGTTGGTAGAATCCCAATTGCAGAATCAATAAAGCCAAGTGCGTCTATTGAAGAATTAGTAATAAATAAAAATTCAACCTCTAAAATTTATGAGCAGGCATTAAAAGATGGTATGATTCCTATGGAAATTGATGGGTTAATAAAAGCAGTTCAAGGTAAAACAACTGTAGAAGAAGTTTGGAGAGTAACGAGAGAATAATTTATAATTCATACATACATTACAAAAATTAAGTAAACAAAAACTCCTTGCATAGCAAGGAGTTTTTTATCTATCATTGCCGATTGTTTATGTTCGTATCGGGCTTGAACTTCCCCGTAAGAAATTACTGAGAACGAAGTTTACAATAGCAAATGCTGAAAAGATTACAATCAAACCGATTAAAGCGTTTAAAATAGTTGTTCTGGCAGCGGCAGCTTGTTCTGCATTGCCGCCTGCTGTAACATATTGATAGCCGCCAATAATTAGATAGATAACAGCTACAACGCCTGCAATCACCAACATAATATTAATGACACTTTGTATTGTAGCAGCAAGGTCAGTCATCTTAAAAACACTGCCAAGGTTAAAAGCGTCGAAACCTCTTTGCTCTTGATCCGCTAAAGCAGGAACAGGGATAGCAAAAGCGGCTAAAAGACTAGCAGCAACTACATAACCTAGATTAAAGATTTTTTTCATTCATCCTCCTGAAAATAAAATTATTTTTTAATTAATATTATATTTATTATAACATTATTATTTAAATAATGCAAAACTTTTATTATTTAAAAAAATGATCCATGAAATACTTAATTATTGCGTAAGCTGAAAAAATTATCACTAGTCCAATAAGCGCGTTTAAAATTGTGGAACGAGCTGCCATAGCCGCGTCTGCGTTGCCTTGAGCTGTAACATATTGATAACCGCCAATAATGATATAAATTACCGCAACTACGCCAGCAATTCCTAATAAAATTCCAATAATTTTTCCAACCAAATCTTCTAAAGTGCCGTGTTTAGCATCACCAGGAATATAGTCTTCCCAAGCTGAGCTTGAGCTTGACCCCGGAAGAGTGATTCCGCTACCTCCCGAACTACCATCTGAATCACCGTCAGTTGGCGCTGGGGTTGTGCCGTCACTATCCGTTGGGGTTGGTAAGCCTCCGTTATCTGGATCAACGGCATCAGTGCCTTCCCCGTCGTCACCAGGCATAGCAATTTTAGTACTATTGTCAATATTAATTGCAAAAGTTTTTTTAGCAGGTATAAATACAAGACCAGCCGAGAAAATGATAATTATCAACCCAATTTTCAAATAAATATTTTTCATAAAACCCTTCTTAAGATCTTGCAGGTCTAGTTTAAATTAACTTCCGGTTAATCTAGACCAAATAAATCTAATTATTAAATAACAACTAACAGAAATTATCAAACCAATAATTGCCCACAAAATAGTTTTCTTTGCAGCCGTAGTTTCGTCTGGATTACCAAAAGCAGTGGCATATTTTATTGCCCCAATTAAAATATATATAATTGCTACTACAGATGCAAGGGTTGTAATGACAGCAATTATATTGCTAATAAGTTGTAGCACTGTTTCTAAACTATGTTCTGTTGGATCTCCTGGCGGTAAAAGTGGGAACATTGGTAAAATCATTTTATTTATGTTATTTTGCCATATATAAAGGTAACAATTGCATAAGCACTTGCTGCTAAAATCAGGGCAATTATTGAACCTAAAATCGTAGCTTTAGCGGTTTGCGCTTTTTCTGGGTTACCTTCACTGGTAATATATTGGTATCCAGCATAAATCAAACCAATAAAAGCAGCTAAAATTATAATTAGCAACAAGGTATTTATAATTGCTTGGCTTACGCTTGACCAATTAGTTAAACGGCTGCCAAAAATTTTTAATGGAACTTTTGGCAAATCTGTTCCATCGATTTGTAATGCTAATTTATTCATGGTGCTTGCGTTACAATCTCTCCACTTATTGAATTTAATATTAAATATCCTAGAGTTATCACAATTATGGCAACAACCCCAGAATAAATAGTTTCTTTAGCTTCCATAAGTTCGTCTGGATTACCTTGCGCCATAATATATTTATATCCACCATAGCCAACAACTGCTGTTGAAATTAAGGCTGTTAAGTAAACACCAAAAATGTACCAGCAACCAATATAGGTTGTTAAGCCAACTGCGCTACCTGCAGTACATTCAGTAAAAGGAATTCCTACTCCAATATTAACATCTTTTGCAAAAACATTAGAAATTGGAATTAAAATAATTACTAAAAGGATTATCGCTGGAGTAAATTTTTTAATAATTATTAAAAAATTTTTCATTGAGTTGCTTGATTAATTTGTAAATAAGAACGAATTGTTTTAGCAGCTGCATCAATAGCGCGTTGGCTGGTTTGACCATTATTTACATTTGTGATCATTTTTTTAAATGTTGCGTCTACTTTTTCTGGATAAATACCTTTGTACCAACTAACAGAATTTGTTAGTTGCTCATTAAAAACAGCGTAATTTTGTACATTGCTATTTGATGCTCTAAAATTTAAAGCTTTATTTGCAGCATTTCGATTCGTAGCTGACATATATAATTCAGCCCCAGCGTTAGTGCTATTAATAAATTGAATAAAATCCCAAGCAGCATAAGAGTTTTTGGAGTCTTTGTTTACGGTGGCTCCCCAATAATTAGCATAATACATTTCTTGGTCTGTACCAGCGACTTGAGGTGTTTTTATTACGCTAATTTTAAGCGAAGGATTTTTTTGCAAAATATATTCTATAGTATCTGGATATGCGAACATATATATTAATTTGCCATTAATAAACCAATTTAAAGCATTTGGCATTTTTGTGCTCCAAGAATATGTTTCTTTTTTTGGGTCTGCGAAGCTAGCATCAAAGCTTAGTGCAGCTGTCCCAGCATAATATTCTTTGCCGTCAGATTTAGTAATTGGCAGATTAAATTCCGGTGTTTTTAAATCGTCGGAAACCATTTTTGTTTTATTTTGCAACATTAATAGATAAAGAATATCTTCTGAAATATTTGTATTATTTGATGTGCCCATTGCAATAGTAGGGGTATCAATATATACTCCTTTTTTTAATGTTAAATGTTTTGCTTGATAGACAAAATCATTCCATGTTTTTGGGTCATTACTTAATTTGCTAATATAGTCTGCATCATCCGTTCTCTCGGCAATTTCGTCTACTCTTTTTTGCTTTAGCCCGATATTTTCTATTAAAGCAAATGTTTCAATACAATGTGGAACAGCATAAACTTTGTCATTCTCAACAAAATCAGAGCTTACAACTGAATAAAAATTTTCTTCAATATAATTTTTGTTGAATATATCTAAAGGCGCTGGAGTTATTTTGTTTTTATGTTTTGGCAGCCAATCATTTTTGATTTCAAAAATGTCAGGACCGTTTCCTTCTGCCATAGCATTAATTAGCTCAGACTCGTAGCTAGATATTTTTTTCTGAATATATTTAATAGTTGCATTTGGATGATTTTCTTGATAATTTTCAATAATTGGCTTGAAAACACTTGCTTCTTCTTGTGTTCCCCAATAGGTTAAAGTAAAATTTTCTGTTGGATACGAACCTTGTTGTTTCGAACTATCGTCTTTATCTTTGCCGCGTAAGCCCAAAATAATCAATAATAAAATTATTAAAAGCAAAACGCCGGCCGCAATGTAAATGTAATATTTTTTCATAAGATTTAATCCTACAAAATTTTTAAAATTTTTTCAAGCTTATATTATAAATTAATCTTTTTTTCCTTGTGTTCTTCTGTTAAATATTTTTCAATTAAACCTTTTGTGTTTGGATCTTTTTCCGAAAAATGAACAAAAGACCGAATGTATTCAGAAATATTTCCAGTATCAAATCTTTCTTCTGCTCTAAATTCAAGTGAATGAACTGGGTTTTTTTCTAGATAAATATTAACTGCATCAGAAAGCCAGTATTCGCCACCTTTACCTGCGTCCATAGTTGCTAAAATCTCAAAAATTTCTGGAGTTAAAACATAGCATCCAGTTGCAGCAAGTCTAGAATCAGTTTCTTCTGGACTCGGCTTTTCAACCATTCTAGTTATTTTCCAAACTCGATCAGATACTTTTTGACCTTCGATAATTCCATATCTTGAAACATCCTCTTTGTTTACCACAATGCTAGCAGCAATTGGAGTTTTAAATTTTTCATAAGCGTTCATCATTTGTTTAAAATAGGGGATTTCAGAATCAATATATTCGTCCCCAAAACTGACAATAAAAGGTTCTTTCCCAACAGCAGATTTTGCGCAAAGCACAGCATGACCGTTGCCTTTAATTTCTTTTTGATTAATATATACAAAATTTGCTAATTTTGCTGGTGACTGAGAAAGTTTTAACAAATCTTCTTTGCCGTCTGCTTTTAATCTTTCATCAAGTTCGTAATGATAAGAAAAATGATCTTCAATTGCTTTTTTGTAGTTGGAAACAATAAAAATAATATCTTCGATTCCAGAATTAGCAGCACTTTCAGCAATGTATTCAATTGCTGGTTTATTAACTAAATTAATCATTTCTTTTGGAACTGCTTTTGAAAACGGTAAAAATCTGGTTCCAAGTCCAGCTACAGGAATAACCGCTTTTTTAATATTAGAAAAATTATTCAGTTTCAATGTTTAATTTTTTAGTTTTTTTATCAGGTTTTTTAGGGATTGTAATTGTTAAAACACCATTTTTAAGCCCGGCTTTTGATTTTTCCGAATGACATCCAGGTGGCAGGGAAATTGAGCGAGAAAAAGAGCCCCAATAACATTCTTGGGCAATATAATTATCCTTTTTTACTTCGTGCTCTTGTTTTCTTTGACCTTTAATTGTTACTACATCGTCTGTGATACTTACTTCAAGCTCTTCTGGTTTAACACCAGCTATTGGAGCTTTGATAATTACTTCTTCGTCAGTTTGATAAGCATCAAGCGCTAATTGGCCTTCATATTCTTCGATCCAATCAGCTTGTTCGTTTTCAGGTTCGAACATTTTATTAATTTTGTCACTTGCCATCACCCTCCTTAATATTTCAAATTAAAAAATTCTTCTTTTCTTAAATTATATGAAAAAAAATTAAGACAAGCAAGTCGAATTATTATTTGACCTTTCTCAAATCTCTACCTATCCAACCTAATCTCAGCATTGGTGATTTTGGTTAAGGTTGTAATA
>CAYUUY010000045.1:0-6173 GCA_964448035.1 uncultured Candidatus Saccharibacteria bacterium | reverse complement strand
ACATAATACTCCGTTTCTGTTTTTTTTGTTTCAATCTGTTTTATAACATCAGGCAAAAGAGCCTCAATTTTTGAAGTGTCAGGCTCAATCCAAATACTTTCTTTGTTTATCCCCAAACCCCTCGAGATACTTGAATAAACATCTGTCAGGATTGGAATTAAGGTGTTTATATAAAATATTTTTGATAGCTCTTTAATGTTGTTATATGTACTTGCATCTTTTGCATTTAACAACACGCTTGGCATACCTCCCAACACGTTGCACAGTGTATCATATTCGGAGGCTTTTAATTCAATAGGCATAAAAGACGACAGAGCTTCGACCATTGACTGGTACTCTAAATCTACATCCGTGGCAAATTTATTTCTGCGACCTCCGATTTTCGAGTAAACTTTGTTTATTTTTTCTTCAATTTTATTTTTTTCCTCCGGGTCCATTGAGGTCTCGTACTTCTTTGTCGTTTTTTTCAAAAATCCGAGAGGTGATTCAAGAATGCAATTAATAACATCATACACGTTTGAAAGTGATTTAACGCTTCTTATTGCCGTTGATGTTCCTGAAAATCCGTAAAGATAATAACCGTTGTCAGTGTTTACGTTTGATGTGCGTATGTGGATAACCTCATCCACTTTCATTTTTACAAAAGCGCTACCTTTGAAATAATTATACCCTGTTATTTGATTATATCGGATGTCTGAATTTTGTTTTAAATTGCCGTAATCGTCAAAAGAATCCCTGCTAATAACATAAGTGTCTTTTGTTGGTAATAGCTTTAATTGAGGTATTTTAAAGCCTGAAAGAGACTCTTTAAAAAGATAGCAATTTCCATAAAGAACGTAATTTGTGATTATTGTTTTTATAAATTCCTCTTTGGTTGTGTTAAAAGGTCTGTCAATTGCCTCAGAAATATCGGTATTTTCAATTATCGTACCCTCGCCCCTATAATTATACTTGACAATCTTGTAAGGTATTTCTGAACCTTTTTGAGCTATGTAGTTAATGATTGAATATAATTCAGGTACATTGTTATAAAAAAGTTCAAGCGTCTTTAAATTACTCCGTGGTGTTGCGTTTTCGATGTTTATCTTGGACTTACTCGAGGCGTTGGAATCTACAAGCTGAAAAAATGAGTTTCCGCCGCTTTTTTGTTGTTCGGATTTTCCAAATTTTAAACTGAAATTTAATTCCATTAAAGCAAATTTATTTCAAAACAAATATAAATTATTTTTTTAAAAAAAAGCAAACTCAAATTTTATTAATTTCTATTTCTATTTCTATTTCTATTTCTATTTCTATTTCTATTTCTATTTCTATTTCCCATATGTTGTAACATATGTTAATCATATGTTACAACATATGTTTTTTAATAACAATGTTTAAATCAATAAGTTAATACTTTTTGTTAAAAAATAACCTGTTTTTTCACTCTTTTTTCATTAAAATTTTAACTCAAAATAATACAAAAAAATATTGCGACTTTTTGCGTTATTTTTTGTTAATAAGTCATTAATAACTTTTTTAAAAAGAGGTTGATTTTTGACAAAAAACGGCTGTTTTTTTCTGAATTTTTTATATTTTTTTCCTTAAAATGTACAAAAAAAGACCATAAACGATTGCATCTGAAATATCGGGACTCTTATTTATTATCTTTTTTATCTCTGATTTTGGCTTAATTCTTAATTTTTCCCCCACCAAAGAAGCCCTCTTAACATAACTTAACTCAGTGATAATATCGTCTTTTAAATGGTCTGAAATATCAGCTGAAATATAAATTTTATTGTTGTTAATTAATTCAGAAAGTCTAAAATAAAGCTCACTTCGCAAATTAAAATACTCTCCTGTAGTGCTTTCCATTCCTGTATGCAATGCAGTAGCTCCGCCAAGTAAACGCTGTATGTTGTGACCTATTCCGTCCGCATCGTAACAAATATTTGAACGTGGAACGTGATACAATTGAGCATAATAATTTATTTTATCGGTTAAATTCTGATAATTAACCTTTGTTACCTCAACACCATTTTCAAACTCCTTTTGAACTGCTCCTATGTTCCTTGTTACGAAAATATCAACAATGCGTAAACCACTCCAAACAACAATCACAAACCTATCGTTAGTGATTGCAATGTCACAGGAAATGTACATATCCCCACTTTCGACAAACGAATTAGTAAATAAATCCCGAATCTTTAAACTGTTAATTAATGCGTCTTCGCTGTCATCGTAGTCCCAATCACCCAGTAAAAGCCTTTGCCGTTGTATTTTGTCAGTGATTTTATTCAAAGTATCTAAATACTCTTTCGGCAAAAAATAGTTTTCCGTTGCACCGGCAGGAATATAACGTCTGTCAGATGTTATATTTTTAAAGAAATTATCATACATCCACCCTTTTTGTGGGTTTGCTGTTATTAACAACTTGTAAGCACTAATGTTGTACTCTTTGTTTTTACAACGTCCAATGGAAAGAACTAAATTTGAATAAGCCTCTTGGCATTGTTCCCCGCCCTCTTCAATCCAACCCCATGTGTTTTGCATCGACCCAAAACGCTGATACATCGGGTCCGAGGGTTGGTACTCTGTAGAAATAAATATGATTCTTGAGCCGTTGTAAAATGTTATAATATTATCCTGACCGTTAAATTTATACATTATTTTTGAGACGTTCATTTTCTCGAAGGTCTCAATAAATGAAGGCAATGTATGCTTTCTTAAATCTGTTAAATTATTTCTGCTAACAAAATATGAAGTGTTTGGATAACAAAGTGCAGATTGAGTTAAAAACACACACCCTAAAAATGATTTTCCGCCACCTTTGCGACCCCCATACAAGACCTCCCTGACATCTAAATAATCAGGATTAAGCAAATAATTTAAAGCCTCATTTTGAGAATCTAAAAGCGTCAAACTCATATCATAACATTAATCAAATATAGTTTCAAAACTACAATTACTTACACAATAAACCCCGTGTCGGTCAAATAATAACCTCCCGCCACATTTCGGGCATCTTGTTACGGTCTTAAAATCTTTTGAAATTTTGTTTTTATAATTGATTTTATCTTTTTTGGTTACTCTATACGTTTTTGACATTTGTTAATTTTTTATTTATCGGAGTTAAAATAATAGGTTCTATCTTCTCGATGCTTATAGTTGTGTCATTTTCAACTCGGCTTTGTTTAGCAATTACAAATTCAGAAATCCCACCGATTAAAATATCAAGAGCTTTCGCAGGATTATCCTCAGCAACCTTATTTAACCACTTTTGGATGTTCGGTAAATTTTGAGATAAAACAAGTTGATAAAACTCTTTAATTTCAGCGGATGTTTTGTTGCAACTTCCTTTTTTTCTCCCTCCCGTTTTTGGGCTTCCCTTAATTCGTGCCATAACTCATTCTATATAAATCTATTATAGATTTTCAGCTAAAAGGGGCGAATCTGGGAAATTCAACCCCTTAATTGTATAAACCAAAAATCAAAAAATTATGTCAGACAAATATAGTTTATTATTTAACAAAATGCAAATATTTTGTAATAAATTTTAAAAACGGACCCAGCCATTTCATTTTATCAACTTCATTTTTTTCAATTTTTGTAATTTAAAATTATTTCATTATTCTTGTTCATTTGATTCCACTCTGACAACAACTCTTCCAATTTTACACGGCATTCTGTTAATTGTGATAATTGTTTCTTTTCGATTTCAGTCCCGGAACTCGTTCCAAAAACTTTCTCACAAACAATTACCTTTAATTGCTTGTCTTCTTTTGATGTGCCAAAGCCATATTTGTCGAAAATATTTTTAATTTTTTCGAGTTCGATGCTCTTCCGCTCACGCCTCTCAATTGCATCGTAATTCTCGCAAGGTGCTATATTTTCCGTAAATGTTTCCTTTTTAATCTCACCTTTGGGCGTTGTTAGCAAATAGTCTATTACAGGTTCAACGTCCTTAAATGTCGGATTTTTAAAAGTCTTCCCGTCAATCAGGGAGCTTCTATCTTTCAAAACTAATCCCTCACGCCAAACCACAGGCTTTCCTTCGACAATTTCCTGACAATACTCCATCCAGATGTTAACATCAGGCTCAAATGGGGTCTCCCCTGCCATTTTCATTTTAATCCCGCTTTTTATAAACTCTTTTTTCTTGGTCTCATCGTTCTCCTCAACATCGTAGGTATAGCCGCCACGACCTGTAAATAATATAGTTTCTTTACACTCAACGAAAGGATTAGCGAAAGCTTCTTGCCAAGCGGGTAAAATCTTCCCCCAGTCCTGTAAGGTCATAAAAACACGCCTATTTTTTTCTTTATACTCATTAACGTATCTGTACCAAACTTTTGTTAAAGAATCAATAAAAACCGCTGATAATTCGCCTTTTTCAAGAAATTCAAAGGATTCTATAACATCCTGTAATTTCGTTGTCTCTTTAACCAATACCGGTATATTTGCCTTTTTGAAAAAAGGGATTAAAAACCTGCTCCCCTTTTCGTTATCAATAAAAAGAACGGGTTTATTATACTTCATTTTTTTGTACAAACCAACCAATATCTCGGTTGCGGTGCGGGACTTTCCGCTCCCTGCAAAGCCTCCAAAACACATTTTAATAAAATTGTTATCAGCGACCAGTTCGTTTGCAAAATCTTCTAATTTCATAATTTTAAAATTTAAAGTTAATATTTATTTATTGTTATCTGCGAGAATTTCCTTTAACTTCGCAAACGTAAAAAATGCTTTTTAATCTATCTGCAACCGTGCCGGAGTACCTTTTTTTGAGGCTTTCAATTGATAGGTTTGATGTTGCAAACAATGTACAATTTTTTTCATTCATTATCTGCAAAAAATTGCAAACCGCATCTGTACGGTTTCCAAAATCAACAACCTCGGCACTTTCCTTTCCAATGTCGTTAATTAATGTTATTGACTTTTTAAAGTCGTAATCCGATTTAAGGCTTTCATGTAATTTCAGAGCCTCAAAATAGTTGATTAAAACCCCTGTCATTCTGTTATAGAGTGACAAAAAAGCCCTTGTAACGGAAGTCTTACCCGTGCCGTAACCACCGACAAACAATATACCTTTGTTGTTCTTTAAATCCCCACACATCCAATCATATAATAATTGCATTTGAATGATGTTGTAAGTATCAATCGTAAGTAATGTTTCTTTGAACAAATAGGCTTCATTCAATTGGTATTGAGCTGATAAAAGCTCAATGAAACTTTCATAAGAGATTTTTATTTTCGGAAATTTCGGCTTTGACAATTGAGCCTTCAAATCCGCAAAAATATCTTTTTTAAAATCTTCTAAATTTCCCATTATTTTTTGATTTATTGCAATTTAATACTAAAATTTTAATTATACAAATTTATTTTAATCAAAGTCGCTTTTATTCCTAAAATCTTTTTTTTGTGATTTTATCGGGAATAATCCACGCCAACGGTTAGCAATTATGGATTTTAAATATTCGCTTGAATTTTCAGCAGTTCCGCAATATTCTTTGAATTTCTCAAAGGCAATAACAACAGTCTTTTGACTTTTATAAGTGTCATTAAACTCCCTTTTTTTATACTCCAAAAATTCAGAAAATGCAGGTAAATAATCCGCGCCGATAAAATCAAACCCAATCCCTTTTTTATTGTAAAAATCCAAAATTTCGACATTGTATTTTTTCGTGGATTCCTTTTTTTCGGGTTTGGTTTTGACTTCTGTTTTCAGCCTTTTATTAAGTCTATTTAGTGACCGCGATGTACAGAAATTATTTCGCCTCTCAATTTCAATTCTCATCCTGTCATTATAATAACCGAGCGTTGTTTTTAGGAATTTCTTAACAACTGGGCTATCTAATGTTTTACAAATTGTTAGGACGTAGCTTTCAGGGATAAAATTCGGATACAATTGATGCTGAGCGCAAAGCAGTTTAATGTATTGCCCAACTTGCTCGTCCGTAAATAACAACGTACCACTTAAAAAATCCCCAGTATAAAATAAGACGGCTGGATTTTTCATAAAAAATATTTGTAAACAACGTTCATAGCCTCCGTTAATGCGGTCCTAAAAATTAATACTTCCTTTTCAGACATCCTTCGTTTTGAGGCATTTAAAATTAAATCAGTTATTTCTTTTTTAATTTTTTTAACCTTTTTAGCTGTAGAAATTTCAGGCTCTTTCATTTCTTTTTTAC
>CAYUUY010000044.1:0-6313 GCA_964448035.1 uncultured Candidatus Saccharibacteria bacterium | reverse complement strand
AAGGGGAAGAAACTTTAATAAAAATCGGTTCTAATCCCCACCCAATGGGAAAAGAGCACTTTATCCAGTGGATTAATGTTATTACTAAAAAAGGTTGTATTTGCACAAGGTTTTTAAAGCCTGGTCAAAGACCAGAGGCGAAATTTAAAATAAAAAAGGATAAAATAAAATTAGTGCATGAATATTGCAATATTCATGGGTTATGGCAGACAAAAAATAACTATTAAGGAGTAAAATGCCAGAAGGAAGCGAAAAATATATTCCGACCAAAGAAGATATGCAATCTGCAGAATCAAGAATGACAGATGAGATGAAAGAGGAATCTAAAGAAAGAAGCCAAATTTATAAATCTGCCGCTACATTGGCTAACAAATTAGTATTTTCATTGGCTATTAATTCGGAAGGTGATAAATCCAAAGAGTTTGCTGAAGATTTAATTGAAATAGCTATTGATTTAGACCCAGATTTTAACAAAGAGAATGACGCAAAAATTACATCTATTTTAGAAACAAAGGGCGTGCGAAAAGATATGATACCTATGTTAGTTCAAGACAGAAGACTTTTTTTTCAAGAATGTAAAGACGAACTAACTAAATATTCCCAATTGGTTAAAGACATCGAATACCAGTTTGAAGAAGCTGGTGGTTTTGACAAGGACATTTCAAATTTAGATAATGAACAATTAAAAAAACACATAATATTAAGAGAAAAACTTATTCACCTAGCTTTTTTAACAGAAGAAGAAAAAGATACAAAAGACGGTAGACAAAAATTAACCAACAGAATGTATATGGCTTTTCAAGGAGAAGATCCTTCTGACGAGCCCGAAAGTCCTTATGCCGAACAAGAAATTATATACCCAATTTTTTTATCAGCATCTTTTGAAAACTCAAAACAATTTTTAAACTTAATGCGAGAAGTTATTGTTAATTTTGCAGATGATTATGAAATAAAGCGGCATATCAGCGTTATCCCAAAAGGATGCTTTGACTTTCTTCATCGGCAAATACGTAAAGCTCGCGCTAAAAAACTTTCTCGATTAACAAAAAATGCTTTGGAGGGTAAAAGAATTTTTGAAGTCGGAGGAAGCAGCGCAGTAAAATTTATTAGTGAACACTGGGGCGCAGAAAAAACACAAGAAGCAGATCAGGGTCATGTTGGATATGAAGCCGATCCTTCTTTGGTAGCATTACAAGCAAATAACCAAAACATTGAAGGAATGATAACTATTGCTAATTACAAACAACATACTGAAAGTGGTTCGGCAGATATTGTATGTTCTTCCCGTCTTTTTGATGTTGGTTCTGGTCTTCATAAAATTGCAGAACCAGCAGAATATAGTGAAAATCCTGACTTGCTTGGAGAAAAAGAAATGATTTTAATAATGTCAAATATTGCTAAAGATAATGGTTTTTTAGTTCATTTTGATGCTATGATTGATGAAAAATACGCACGAAAATGTGGCTGGACAAAAATTTTAAATACAGAAATATTTTCTTCCAAAGGTACAAATGTTTATCGTTTCCGGGGAGAAGATAAAGATCCAAATTTTAATTATGTTAAATTAGGAAAAAAAGAAATAGAATTTAATCCAGAAACCCAAACATGGGAATTAAAAAAATAATTAGAAAGTAGGAATAATGGAAAAATATGATTTAATTATTATCGGCGCAGGACCAGCAGGGATTAATGCTGCAATTTATGCCCAGCGCTATCAACTTAAAACTTTAATTTTTGGTCAAATGCCTGGTGGAAGCGCAGTTGAAGCAAACGTGATTGAAAATTTATTTGGTTATCCAAAAATTAAAGGAATAGAACTTTTAAAAAATATCTCACAACAAATTGCTGAATTAAATATTGATTTGCAATCAGAAAAAGTAATTTCAGTAAAAAAATTATCAAGCAAAAATCAATATCAATTCACAGTCAAAACAGAAAAAGCCGAGTACCAGTCAAAAAAAATTATCTTGGCAACTGGAACAAAAAGAAGAAAATTGAATTTAGAAAATGAAGAAAAATTTGCTGGCAAAGGAATTCATTATTGCGCAACATGCGATGCTGCGTTTTATAAAAATAAAAATGTTGCTATTATTGGAGGTGGAAATTCAGCTATAACATCTGCTTTACTTCTTTCAGAATTTGCAAAAAATACTTATTTAATTCATCGTGGTTCAGCTTTTTTAAGCGCTGAGCCTGCTTGGGTAAAACAACTTGAATCAAACAAAAAAATTGAAAAAATTTTTAATGCTAATGTGGTCGAGGTTTTAGGAAGTCAGCATCTTGAAAAAATAAAGCTCGATAACAAACAAGAATTAGAAATCGACGGTTTGTTTATTGAAATTGGCTCAGATCCAAATACGGAAATTGCGCAAAATCTTGGAATTGAAATTAAAGACAAATTTATTACAACAGATAAAAATCAAGAAACAAATATCAAAGGAATTTTTGCAGCTGGTGATACTACAGATTATCCGCTTAAACAAATTATTACTGCAGCCAGTCAAGGGGCAGTAGCGGCTTATTCAGCATATAATCAAATTCAAGAGGAAAAAAATGAAAATAGCTGATTTAATTAAAAAAAGACGGAGCGTTCGTAACTATCAAAACAGAAAAATTGCAAATGACAAAATCCAAGAAATAATTGACGCAGCGCGTTTTGCGCCTTCAGCCAACAACAAGCAACCTTGGAAAGTGGTAATTGTCCGTGAAGAAATTTTAAAACAAAAATTGGCTGATTTTTCTGGTCAAAATTTTATTGCTGAAGCGCCAGTAATCTTAGCGCCAGTAGCTACTAATGCTCAAAAAATAATGTCAAACGATATTCCCGGCTACGCAGTTGACTTGGCAATTTTAACTGATCATATTACTTTGGTTGCTGCGGAAAAAGGGCTTGGCACTTGTTGGATTGGAGCGTTTGACCAAGAAAAAGTTAAAAATTTGCTTGGTGTGCCAGAAGCATATAAAATAATTGCCCTGTTGCCACTTGGTTATCCAGCAGATAAACCGATTAAAAAATCACGTAAAAATCTTAATCAAATAATCTGTTTTGAAAAATTTCAGGAATAGCTTTAATTTTTTGCAGTCTTAAGGTATAATAAAAAAACTTGCGAGGTTAGTTCAATGGTAGAATGTCACCCTTCCAAGGTGAAGATGCCAGTTCGACTCTGGTACCTCGCTCTGCTAATTTACACAATAAATACTATTAAGGCGTTAGTTTATATTTAATTTTTTTAATTATATTATTTGCACTAAATATATTATCTTGGTTGTATTATTTAAATGAGCCTGAAAACGGATGAACAATTAGCATTGGAAACAAGCAAAAATAAGGAAGCGTTTGGCGAGCTTGTTGAAAGATATTCTGAAAAAATCCATTATTATATTGCCAGGTTAATTGGTAGTTTTCAGGAAGCAGAAGATACAACTCAAGATGTTTTTATTAAAGCCTATGAAAATATTGCTTCTTTTAATTCAAAATTGAAATTTTCTTCTTGGCTTTATCGAATTGCTCATAATGAAGCAGTAAATTTTATTAAAAAAAATTATCGCTATAAAAAGGTTGAGTACAACGAAGACATAGAAAATCATCAAATAGAATCTGAAGATTTAATCTTAAAAATTATTAAAAACGAAAATGCCAAAGAAGTTCACAATGCTCTTTTAAAACTTAAAACATCTGAAAAAGAAGTTTTACAACTATATTATTTTGAAGATAAAAAATACGTAGAAATTTCAGATATTTTGCAAATTTCAATCAATTCTGTCGGACCGAAAATAAAAAGAGCAAAAGATAAATTAAAAAAAATAATTGAAAATGAACAAAAAACTTAACGAAAAAATTAAAACTAAATTAAAAAATAAAAAACCAAAGCCAAAATGGCAATTTCAAATTTTTGATTTTTTGAAAGACTTTGGAATTATTTTGTTATTTATTTCAGCAATATTAATTTTTGGAATAGCTTTATATTTAATTGTTCATTATAATCCATTCTTTGGCAATTACAAAAATTCTGGATTTAATTTTTTCTTTCAAATATTTTCAGTTTTTCCTTGGGAATTGATTGGTATCTTAGTTTTGTTAATTTTGGGAATATATTATTTGATTAAAAAAGTTCATTTTCTTTATCGTTTAGATTCAATTCTAATTATTGTAATTATTTTAGTTTTAACTACTAGCGGCTATTTTTTAGCAGAGACAACAGGGCTAAATAAAAAAATTGCTGGAAACCAAATTATTCGAGAAATTTATCAAAAACAAGGTCGTTTATTCAAGCCAGAAAGAGGCCCTGTTGTGATTGGAGAAATTTTAAAAATTGAAAATGACAAAATTACAATTCAAGAAATTCACAGTGAAAAAGAATGGATTATTATTTTTGATGAAAAAACCAGAATACAGAAAAACCAAGATTTAGAAATTGGCAAAATAATCATGGTTATAGGCGAGAAAAAAGAAAATCAGATTAAAGCTCGAGGAATAAAATTCCAATCTGAAAATTTTCGTGGGTTTAATGATTTTCCCAGACCTGAGAGCCAAAGAAATCAAATGCCGCGAGCTCCTAAACCTTTTATTTAATTTCTTAAAATGCACTAAAAGTTAATATTAATTGTAATAACTGGTGAACCGATCGGAAAATATTAAAATTAACGAAAGGAAAAATGTCAAAAACTTTAGCAGTTATTTTAGGTCTAGCTGTTGGAATAGGAATTACTTTAGGCACATCCGCTTTTGCTGCTACTAACAGCGAAAATAATACTTGCGATAATTTTGAAGAAAGATTAGAGCAAGCCGTTGAAGACGGAAGAATAACTCAAGAACAAGCTGATGAGAAAAAGCTTATGAAAGAAAATCCAGAAGAATTTAGAAAACAAAAACTTGAGTCAGCGATTGAAGATGGAAAAATCACCCAAGCAGAAGCTGATAAAATTCAAAATTGGTATAATAGCAGACCAACAGAAGCTTTAGAAAAATTTAATGATGGCGAAAAATCAGGTTTTGGATTCGGTGGTAAAGGTATGGGAATGAGAATGGGAACGGGACTTGGTCAAGGTTCTAGCAATTAGATAAAATTTAGATAACGGGATTGAAACTCTCCAGGATCTAAAAAAAATTTGCGCTGCGCGGTTTCCCTCTCCGCGCAGCGCTTTTTTGTTAGTCAAAACTTTTTAAAATTAAGCTTGACTTTCAGAGAGAGAGAGAGAGTTAAATGGAGATAGCATTAATTTAAATTGAGAGGAGAAAAATGGCTGACCCTATTCCAGGCGGTTTCAATCCTGAAGATAATAATGTCGTTGAAACTAACGAAGACAAAAATCGTAAAGATTCTATTGAGTTTACTACCACTGTTTCTCAGCCAGATCAAACAAAACCAGAATCTCTTGCTTCTTCTGAATCAGCTCCTGGAACTGATCTAGATAGAGAAACCCTAGATCAAATCATTACTACTAACCAAGAAGTATATACCTCCCTTCAGATTAAAGAAAACCCAGACAACACAGGTAACCTCATAAACTTAGAACATGAACTAAAACAAGGTAATATCTTACTCCCTTCCCAAGAAGAACATGAAGTTAGAACTGAAGCAGGATATATCCCAATCATCATCCCAGGCCATCTTACAAGAGAAGCAATCACCTCTATCTTCGAAGATCTCCTAGATCGTCAGACATACTCTAAGCGTGACAAGCAACAAAACCAATTAGAACTAGACATTGTCTTTTTAATCGGGAGTCAAGCCCGAGAAGATCTTCTTAAAACCAACAGTCAAATCAACAAAACCCGTCCTCAGCAACTCTACTTAACTTACTTTAAACCAGATCAAGATATCTACACTGCTCATCGAGCTACTGTATCTAACTTAGCAGAAGAATGTCTAAACATTCTAGAACAAGAAAGGCAATCTAATCCAGAACTCAACCTCCAAGGTCTAACCCTAGAAGAATATCTTACTCTCCAAGCCTATATAAAACAAACAACAAATCAGTACGTAGATCGACTAACATCTTGCTGGCTCCTAGAAGATACTGTTCCAGACCCAGACCCTAAGGCTACCAAACCGGCTCGTTGCTTGCGCTTGGGTTGGTCTTCTGATGACTTTCACGCGTATTTGAGTGTGTCTTCTGGTTTCTTTGATTCCCGTCATTCCGCTGGTTCCCGCTTTCAGGCAATGCCTGAGTATAAGAAGACAAACTAGCCAAACAATTTTAGAATCAATCATCTCGTTCATTATTTTTTTGGCCTATTTTATTTATACAATAATTCTGTATAATAAATAGTATGAGTATTAGTAAAAAACCAAAAGATTTTCAAGTTCTA
>CAYUUY010000043.1:0-6791 GCA_964448035.1 uncultured Candidatus Saccharibacteria bacterium | reverse complement strand
ACTTCGTTTACTTTTCTATCTAATGTTAAATAATTAATTTTGATACCGTTACTATTCCATCCATGCTCGCTAATACCTTTGTCCCAGTTGATGCTGTGAAATCACACCCTGTATGAAAATTATTATAAGAGGTTTTAGATCCGTATTTATAGCCCCCTATACCTTTATAAGGCGAAACTGGTATTGCACATTTTCCTTTTCCAACTATAACATTACCTGCGACGTTTGTGCCATCCGAACACATTACTTGATCAGGAACTAAATGATTTAAAATTATGATTCTAGCATTACTTGAATGGGCAACATAGCCACGAGTTTCATAAGTGTGTTTCATTGATTCGGTATAGTTGTAAAAAAGTCGAGTAAAAATATTTTGACCTTCTGGTTTATGATAATAAGGTGGAGTTTTTGTGATGGCTTTGTTAATAGCTCGCAAAGAACAATCTACTTGATTATTAAAACCAGTATATCTGTTTGTGCTACCTGAATATATTCCACAACCCATTGCTTTGTAATCAGCCCCAAAACTTTGTTCTCCTGCCCAAATACCCATTAAAAGAGCGGGGTTAACTCTTTGAGCAACGCTTTTGTCAATTAAAGTTTGTATTTGCGTTTTTTTTCCGTTCAGTTTTGGATATTTCTTGCCTAATTTCATCAAAACTTGATCTGCTGTTCTGTATCTTGAAGTATCTCTGAATGCAGAGTCTACTAAATAGCAACCACCACCAGCTACCGCTCCTTCCTCTGTGCTCATCGCCGTTTCTTCGCCCATACCTGTTGCCATTAAGCTCATAGCAATCATTATAATTAAAATAACAATAATTAAGGCAAAACAACCGCAACCAGCCACGCAGCACCAGCCCTGACCGCCAGGGAACATTCCTGCAATTTGCCAGGCTTTTTTGCCCAAATCTCCACCAGTGTTTTTAAGTGAATCAAGGGCTCCTTTTTTTTGTCCTCCTTGTTCTTCAGCCATAATTATTCGTTTTTATTTTCCATTGATAAAAGTTGTCTTGGATCCGAAGTAATTATTTGATCTTCTATATATGATGCTATTACTTTTATTGCTACATGATTAAGCCCGGCGAAAAATAAGCCTTCGCCAATCGCACACTCAAGCAGCAAAATTTTCTCGCCTTCTGTTAAAGCAAAAACATCAGAAACTTTTTTAATTGAAGTTGGTGATTGTTTGAGTAGAAGCTGAAGCGAAGAGTTGGCAATAATCACTTTTCCATAATCATTAGATAAAAAATCTTCCACATCTTGGCTAATTACAGAAACTCCTAAATAATATTTTCTGGCGCGGCGAGCGAGTGAAGTTAAAAATCTGGCAGAGTCTTCGTGCTGCATCATCCACCAAGCTTCATCAACAATTAGCATCCTGCGTCTTAAATCACTTCTAACTCGCGTCCAAATAAAATTCAGCACCATATACATTCCAATTGGTCTAAGCTGTTCTTCTAAATCGCGAATTGAAAAATCAATAAAGCCTTTACCTAAATCAATATTTGTTGGTTGATTAAATAATCCGGAAAAAGTACCTTCAACGTATTTTGAAAGCTTATAAACCAAATTCTCAGCTCCACGCATATTTTTTAAAACATTGTATAAATCGCTCATTAATGGAGCTGGGTTTTTATGAGTATTTATATCTGAAGTAATATCTCTAAGAGCATAAGTTTCAAGTATTGCTCTGTCAAGAATTGCGTCTTCTTCAGCGTTTAAACCGCCAACCATTAAATTAATTAATCCGTGGGCTGAAACTACTGCTCCACGTAAAGTATCTTCACCGCTTTCTTGTTCAAAAGAAACTGGCAAATCAAAAGGATTGATTCTTTGGTTAGACCTAACAGAAAGACGAATATAAGTTCCGCCAACAGCTTCAGCCAATTTTTTATATTCATCTTCTGGGTCAATTACAATTACATCTGTGCCCCACATTAAACTTCTTAAAGCTTCAACTTTTACTGCATAAGATTTTCCAGAACCAGATTTTCCAAAAACAACCATATTTGCATTTTCTAGTGAATAACGGTCAAACAAAATAAGTGAATTATTGTGTCTATTGAGTCCATACAAAATTCCTTGATTGCTAGTTAACTCTGTTGAAGTAAAAGGAAAGGCTGTTGAAACACTACCAGTATCTAAATTATTTGGAATCATTAATTCATCTGAGCCAAGCGGCATTGTTGAAGTAAAACCTTCTTCCATTTGTAAGTACGAAGGTTTGGTATAAATTAACCGACCACCTAGATGAGATTCAAGCTGTTTAGACATTGTTTCTAATTCCTGAATTGATTTAGAATAAATTGTAAAATAAAGTGAAAATTTAAAAAGTTTAAGCTCACCTTTTTGCAAAGCATAACGCAAAGATTCTACGTCTTGCATTGCAGTTTCAAGCTCTGGATCTGAAACCATGCCTTTTTCGCGTTCTATTCGCCAAGCAGATTCCATTTGCCCAATTCGAGTTTTTAAATCATCCATTGCTTTTTTAGAATCAACTGGGTAAATAAACATTCCAAGATCCATTGTAATATCATAAGTAATTACAGGGGAAAGCCAATTTGTGTTCAAATATCTTGGATAAGTATAAATGAACATTGTTTTTAAATAATATTCATTTAATTGAAAATAATTTGGATTAACAACAACCGCAGCTGGTGAAATTAAATCGAGTGCTGTTGCCAAGCCCTCGTTAAAAGTTTTTTCTTCAGGAGATAATTCTTTTTTTTCTTTAAAAAATGCCATTAATCAGTCCCAACTTCTTTAGTTGATAAATCTGGATTATATGATTGATAAAAAAGCTCGAGTAATTCTTTGGTAGTAAGCTGCGCTGCTCGAATTCCAATTCCAGAAAGACCAGAAGCAACAACATTAGCGCGTTCTCTGAGCTCTTTTTGATATTTTTTAAAACTTGTTACATCAACAATGGTTTGATCTGTTTTAAGTTTGTTTTTAATTTTATCAATAAAATTATCAGACTTTATTAGTGGTGGGAAATAGGGAATTACTACATAAAAACGTTTATTCATAATATTGGCAACAGAAAGCAAACGATTAATAAATTCAATATAATCTTGAATCTGAAGCCTTAAAAGTTCGGATTCAGTTTGAGGAATTCTTTCTTTAAGTTCGGTTAAGTATCCAGTTAAATCCAACCGACGGGATTGCATTACAATTTGAATTGGAAAAGTTAAAGCATTTAAAAATCTTTGATAACCGTAAATAATTGCATTTTGTTCATTTTGGCTTTTTAAATTAAAATTTATTGAGGTTGTTAAAAGTACTAACCTCATTGAGCCGTCTTTCATTACAATTGTGCCATCGCGAATATCAGCAATTGGCACATATTGCTGGGTTGAAGCAATTTCTTTTTTCTTTTTATTTGTGTTCAAAAATCTCCTTTATGTATTTAGAAATTATTCAAGAAAATAATTATTTTAAATTTAATTCAGGTTTAGCTTCTTCTTGGGACACTAAACGGTTTCCTAACTTGGCAGTTTTTTCTTCTTTTTTCCAGCCACGATTATCAAGTATTTGCGAAATTTTTTCAATTTCTCCTGTTTTAACATCTTTTGGCTCAAATTTTTGTTCTGTATTATCATCAAGTTTTTTAGAAACTAATTTTACTGGTTTGGCTTTTTTGTTCCAAACGCGTTGTTTGGGAATAAATAAGAAAATAATAAAATTTTGCAAAAATTTTGGGAAAGGTTGATCTTGAACTTTAGCAAAAGCCATTGCTAAGAAAAAAAGGGTGATTGGAAGCGCAAGCAAAATGAAAAGAGTGATGTCAAAAATTAAAAAGCAAACATAATCAAGCATTCCACCAGCCAAAACATATACAAATTGCTTCAAGGTCATTGGCCCGATTACTTTGTCTTCTAAATCTATGTTTTGTGGTACTCTAAATTGCATAAGAAATTATTATGGATTAAAGATAGCATGTACATGATCATCAATAGCCTGATTAATGGTTGTATTTTGAGTAACGCCTGGATTAGACAAAATTTTTGCCGCTTCTTCTGCTGTGTCAAGCATAATTAATACCTCTTTTTGCCTGTCTGCACCTTGAGATAGTTGTCCGACTGCTGTTCCCAAGCCTCCTCTTTGTAATAATTGTTCTGCGTCTGCCATTTCAACAGAGCTTCCCGGATTTTGCATCATTCTTGTTTTAATCGCTCGTACTTCTCCTTTGTATGTTTTTGCTGATGCTCCTATTAACCCTGCGGTTTTCATTCTATCACCTGCCATACTTGCTGATACTAAATCACCAGTCCCTTGTCTGCCAGGTGTTCGTAATCTTTGTTGTGCTATTTGTTCAACTATTTGTCTCTGACCAGGATTTGACGTGCGGGCATGAGCTTGTTCTAGCGATCGCATAGCAGTTACGGTATCTACATTACGTAAAGTATCAGCAATTTGTTGTGCATTTGCGCCTGGCTGAGTAATTTGATAGGCTACCCAATCTGCTGACTGTTGGACAAGTGGTGAATTTCGAACTTCAATGCCCTGTGCTCTTTCATTCGATCGTCTAATTGTATCTGCGGAAACATTCCTTCTGATAGCATTAACTACTCTTTGTTGATCTGGACGTGCAAATGAACTTGGATCAGTCATTACTCTTTCAAGAGCATTTGTAGAAGCTGTCTGCAATGCTTGCCTGGATGCTTCATCTGTAGTGGTGTTATATCTTTCAATATATGCTCTGGTTTGACCAATAAATCTATCAGTTTTTTCTGTATTAGTGCCGTATGCTGCTTCTGCAAGTGATTCATCGCCAGTTTGACGGATAGTTTCCATTAAAGCTAACTGTTCATCGGGAGAATTAATAAAAGCGGATGTTGGTTTTGGTTGCCATTCTCCCATTTCATCTTTTTTAGTCATTTTTTGAGTTTGCTCAGGATTAAGAACACGATTTATTTGCCCAGTCGCACCGCGGGTTAAGTTTTTTTCTCTTTGTGACTCGGACCATTCTTTATTCATTGTACTTATCGAACCTCCTAATCCAGGTATTAATTTCATTTCGTCAGATAAGTTTGGGTTAATAGCATTGCCAGCTGATTGTAACCAAGAGCCGGTTTTTGAAAGCCAGTGTTTTTTGTTTCCTCCTGCTGCTGCCCGGACACCCATTCCAGATAAAGCTGCGCCATGACTAAATATTTTTCCTGGGGCTTTTGCCCAAGCAGCCATAATTCCACCACCAATAAATACAAAAGGAATATAATAAACCGCTAATACTAATGTGACGATTCCAATAACCCATTGACCAATATTTGAAGAAAAACCAAGATTATGAGTTGAACTGGTAACAAGAATTCCTATTTTTAATACAAAAATAATTAAAAATCCCAAAAGTAGCCATTTGACAAACCAACTCCACCAAGTTTGCCATAATTTTTGAAACATTGGGATCATTAAGCAAAAAAAGGCGAGCGGCGACATAATTACTAAAAACCATATTACATAAATTCTTATCATTAGCAAAAACCACAGAATCACAATAAATAAAATTACTGGTAATAGTAAAATTAATAAAACAAGAATTAAGGTGCCAAGACCTCCTCCCCCTCCAGGCAAGCCAATAAGTGATAATGCAGCGGTAAATATACTTTTTGACGAGATTAATCCTTTTAAGCCAATAAGCCCCAAAATGTTTTCATGGCTTAGTTGCGTGCCTTCCGGATATTCTACTATCCAGCCTGTGGGTATTTGAACAACATCGATCATTATTCTACAAATCAAAAATGAAAAATTTGCCAAAATTAAACCAATAATCAAAGCTGGTAACAAACGTTTAAAATATAAATTTTCAACTCGGAGTGCTGTGCCAATTGCAATTGCAATTAATAAAGCAACAGAAATTATATTAATTAGCCACATTACAATTGTCCAAGGCTTTTTAATATAATCTTGATTAATTGAAGTTGCTAAAGGCTCAGCTGCAGAAGAAATCTGCGGCAAAAAAATAATTAATCCTAAACAAATTACTAGTGGTAAATATTTTATAGTTTTAAAAAATATTTTTTTCATAAATTTATATTCCTAAAGCATCTTCAACAATTGTATTAATTACATAAGATGTCCATCTAGAAAGAGCTTGATCAATTTCGCAGGATATCCAGCATTTAACATAAGCCATTGTGGGCAGTGCTCCAGCTTTGTATATACTGGTATCAATTATATGTCCTATCTGCGAGCCACAGCATTTTTCGCTTTCGCAAGGCAAAGAATAATCTTGCATGCAGGCATCATAACTTAATGGAGTAGAAGTTGGGCTGTCGATTGGAGTGCCATCTTCGCCTACAGTTTCTCCTGCCTTGCCGTCGCTTCCAATCTTTGTTGCTACCGGAGTAGATTGAATCTCTGCGTAAAAATTTTCTGCAGGTCTTGGTTCGCCAGTATAAATATTTTCTTGCCAACAAAGTTTAAATTTTTTAAATTGGTATTTTAAAGTTGAACCAGGTTTTAATTGAATAGCGTCTTTAACAGTAAAAACGCCGTGGCCAACACCTATATCGTCTCCGGATGTTTTTTTGTCTCCGGTGCTTCTTGTAATATAACCCGGCTCATAACTATATTTTCCAACATATTTTGAATCATTGTCAAAAATTTCTGTTCCTGAAAGCTGCCAAGTAATTGTAGCTGAATACCAGCCAGTATCGTTTTTTTCGTTTAACGATACTTTAGTAATTTTTACTTTAACATTACTTGGAGGAGTTCTTTGCGCAGCGTTACTTTTGCAAAAATAAGTTTCTGGTCTTGGTACATCAGCAGCTTTTGCAGGATAAACA
>CAYUUY010000042.1:3354-6875 GCA_964448035.1 uncultured Candidatus Saccharibacteria bacterium | reverse complement strand
TGGTTCAAGTCTCGCGTGGACGCCGGCGTGTATCGGTTCAACCCTCGCTGAGTTCCGCTCTGTTCCCGGAGAAACGCTTGGGGCGATTTTGTCTTTGCAATGGAATTGTGGTGGTTGGTCTTACAACCAAAACTCAGTGCCTGATGCTGATACTACATTAAGGGTGTTGCAGTTTCTAAAGAAAGTAGGATTTAGCGATCGAGTATTAATTGACAAATCAGAAAAGTTTGTGATCTCCCACCAACAAGTTGATGGTGGAATAGCAACCTATCATCCAGAAGCAGTGGCGATGATGGGCTACTCAGAAGGTGGTTGGACTACATCACATCCATGCGTTACAGCCCTTGCCACTAACATCTTACGAGATAAACAGGCGCGAGCCAAAGCAAACCGCTATCTTGTAAATCGTCTCAAAAAAGGCGATGCGCGAGCTTACTGGTGGCGCACGCCTTGGTATGTTCGGTACGAGTCGTCCTGGATAAACGGGGAAAAAGTTGGAAATGACCCCATAGAAATCGGTTTAGTGTTACTTCTGAAAGCACGACTCAAAATGGTCGACAAAGAGTTGACTGATAGACTGATAGGGTTACAACATAATGATGGTAGTTTTCCAGCAAGTCATCAGTTTAGGATTCCGCGTCCGCACCAGTTCCTTGACGATATCACTAACCAAGCAGAGGTAGTTGAGGATTGTACAAGGATTTTTTCAACCGCGGCTGCGGTTGTGGCGATTTTTCGCCAAAAGGCACTTCTTGAATGAGGTGCCTCATTTTTTTAGAATAAAAGTATTTGTTGCCAAAGCAGTAAATTTTTCAATGAAAAACTTATTGGAATAAGTTTTAATTAATACATGAAAAACTAACATTGTCAAAGTTTGTGTCATTTAAGATTATAAGATTATAATATTGGCATGTAAGTGAATTTTTATTGTTACGATTAGAAAAAAATCAAGTTTTTTATATTTTTCACTTGCAAAAAACTTCAAAATCAAATATAATTTTAATATCCTGAGGATTCTAGAAAAATAAATCACAAAAATGCTCAAAGAAATTCAGTCTTTCTGGGCTGGACTTACAAAATATCAACTCAAAGCAAATATATTTAATTCAGAATATTGGTTTAGCAGAGCGCAAGTCGCAGATTACTTTCATTTTTTGGTAATCTTGGCCTTACTGGTAATAATTGCAGCGATTTTATTCAAAATTCTTTATAATAGAAAACACGAAAATAATTTGATTTACTCACAATTTGCTGGTAAAATACAAACTGGGCTGATAATTTTCAGTATAATTTTTGTAATATTAGTTCTTTTCTCAAATGCAAATACGAAATATTTTGGATATAGAATTTCTTATTTGTTTTTGTTACTGATAATTTTTATTTGGCTAACAATTATAAATTACTATCGATATTATAAATTTGAAGAAAAATTAGTTGATTATGAAAAAGAAGAAAGAATAAAAAAATATTTACCCAAGAGGAGAAAAAAATAAATGGCAAAAGCATTAACAAAAAAAGAAAAAGGTTTAAAAGATTATATCAATAATATTGAACCTTTGGTTGAGGGAGATACAATTGAAGGCAAAATTATTGCTAAAGCAGGGAAAAGATTAATTCTTGATATTGATGGTCGGACAATTGGCATTGTGCCTGTTAAAGAAATGTCTGCTGAAGCAGATCAGCTTAAAAAAGGCGATGTAACTTTGGCTTATATTTTGAAATTAGAAGATGAAGAAGGTAATATGATTCTTTCTCTTCGTCGTTCAGATAGAGAACAAGTTTGGAAAACTTTGGAAGAAAAAATGGATAATGATGAAATTGTATTGGTTAAAGCGATTGAAGCAAATAAAGGTGGGTTAATGGTTGAGTCTGGCGGAATTAGAGGTTTTTTACCAGTTTCTCAACTTTCTGCTGAAAATTATCCTCGAGTTGAATCTGGAGATAAAAATAAAATTTTGGAAAAACTTCGTAGTTTTGTCAACAAAAATTTTTCAGTTAAAATATTGAGCTTAGAACCAGAATCAAATAAATTAATTGTTTCTGAAAAAAAAGCAACTGAAGGTAAGCAAAGCAAAGAAATTTCTAAAATTGAAATTGGCGAAAAAGTGAAAGCAGAAATTACCGGGATTGCTGATTTTGGTATTTTTGTCCGTTTTTCGCCAAAAGACACTAATGAAGAAGTTGACGGGTTAGTTCACATTTCAGAAATTTCTTGGGATAAAGTTTCAAATTTAAAAAAGCAATATAAAATCGGCGATCAAATAGAAGCTGAAGTTATTTCTACAGATAATAATCGAGTTTCGCTTAGCGTCAAACGTTTAAAAGCAGATCCGTGGCTTGAAGAAGTTGCAAATTATAAAGAAGGTGAAAATATTAAAGGAACAATTACTAGAATTACTCCTTTTGGCGCTTTTGTTGCTCTTTCTAAAAAAGTTGAAGGTTTACTTCATATTTCTGAAATTACTGATAAAAAAATTACTGATCCAAATGAAGTTATTGAACAAGGCAAAGAATATGATTTAAAAATAATTTCAATTGATCCGAGCGCTCATCGAGTTGCGCTTAGTTTAAAAAGACAAGACGAAAAAAAGAAAGAACTTGAAGATTTAGAATTGTCAAAAGAAATTATAAAAAAATTGAACAAAGCTGGATATAAAAAGATAGAAAAAATATTAGTTTTGAACGAAGAAGAGCTTGAAAAAATTGGTTTAGACAAAAAACAGATTAAAGAATTAGTAAAAAAGATTCAAGGTTAATTTGGAGGGTAAATGGAAATTAAATTTTATGGTAGATCATGTTTTGAAATAATAAGCAAAAAAGGAATTATTGCAACTGATCCTTATCATGAAATCCCGGGTCTTAAAAATGTAGATTTAAAAGCAGATATTGTTACTATAAGTCATAATCATAACGATCATAATAATTCGGATGCGATTAAACCTGCACATAAAGATAAAAAACCGTTTGTTTTGTCTGATCCTGGAGAATATGAAGTTTCTGGAATTATGATTGAAGGGATTGCTTCTTATCACGATGATAAAAAAGGGGCTGAACATGGTAGAAATACAATTTTTACTTTTAATATTGACGGAGTAAAAATTTGTCATTTGGGAGATCTTGGCCATCAGCTTTCAGATAAGCAACAAGATAGAATTGGAGAGATTGATGTTTTACTTATTCCAGTTGGCGGTCCGGCTTCAATTGAAGCAGAGGAAGCAGCTAAAGTAATTGCGCAATTAGAACCAAAAATCGCAATTCCTATGCATTATAAAATTTCTGAAAAGGAAGAAAATTTAGAGAATGTTGAAAAGTTTTTAAAAGAAGAAGGAGTTAATCCCGAGCCAATAGATTTTTTTAGCATTGATAAAAATAAATTGCCTGAAGAAACAAAAATTATTGTTTTAAAGCCGCATGCAAAATAAGATAATGATAGTTATTTTGATTTAAAATAGATTTAATCAAAGAGAAATATTTCAAAACATCCAAAGGAAAAAGTTCATTAAAACAAATTATCCGCAATA
>CAYUUY010000042.1:0-3254 GCA_964448035.1 uncultured Candidatus Saccharibacteria bacterium | reverse complement strand
TCCGCAATAGTAACATTTAAGCTGGAGTGGCGGAATGGCAGACGCGACGGACTTACCCAAAACCACGTGGGGTTCTGGGTAATCAGTACCCAATGCGGTACTGATTAAAATCATTATGAATTACGTATATGTGTTAAAAAGTAAAAAGAACGGTCAGTTGTATGTTGGGAGAACAGCTGATTTAGGAAGAAGAATCAAACAGCATCAGGCTGGTAAAACAAGAACAACAAACAGATTATTACCGTTAAAATTAATATTCTACGAAGCTTTTGATAATAAAACTGATGCGATAAGAAGAGAAAAATATTTCAAAACATCCAAAGGAAAAAGTTCATTAAAACAAATTATCCGCAATAGTAACATTTAAGCTGGAGTGGCGGAATGGCAGACGCGACGGACTTAAAATCCGTTGGTGGAAACACCATGTGGGTTCGACTCCCACCTCCAGCAGATAAAACTTTGCCAAATATTTTTAAATATATTAAAATAAAATTGTAGTATTTTAGCTTGTAGGGCTATAAGCTTTAAAATATCAAATAAGCAGGGGGAATGAAAAAAGATCCTGTAATTAAAACATATTACGACAATGCTGAAAACACTCAGGAATTAGAAAAGCCTGCCCAAAGAAACAAAGCGCCCGAAAGCCAAGTTAATAGTGTAGATGAAAGAAAAGCTTTTGTTGTCGGACTCGTTACGATTATTGTTATCATAGCAATAATCGTTTTAATGGTTATTTTTGGAGCAATGAAAAATGGGTCAGACACAGTTACGGAATTTTCAGAAGAAAAAGCAGCTGGAATTGAGCAACAAGATTCACCAGCAATAATGGGTGCTCAAGATGAACAACCAGTAATTATTGATGCTGAAGCAGATAATTCTTCAGAAGATCAAAAATCAAAAGAAGAAACTAAACCCGAATTATCTGGTGAAACTTATATTGTTGAAGCTGGAGAGAGTTTGTACGCAATTGGAACAAAATTGAAAATCGATTGGCAAGAATTAGCTGAGATTAATGGTATTGAGGCGCCTTATGCGCTGAAAACTGGGCAAAAACTTGTTTTGCCAAAAAACTAAAGGAGAGTAGTTGAAAAAGTCGAGAGTAAAGTTTTATATTGGAACAGTAATTGCGCTGATCGTAATTATTTTTGCTTATTTTTATCTTCCTGGAATTATTGCTGATTCTGCTTACCCTTTAAATTATCAGGATAAAATTAAAAAATATTCAGCTCAATACAATGTTTATCCTAATTTGGCAGCAGGCTTAATCTATTCTGAAAGTCATTTTAATCCAAACGCAACTTCGCCTGTTGGTGCTAGAGGATTGATGCAAATTATGCCAGGAACAGGAGCAGGAATAGCTCGTCAGCTCGGAGAAGGCGGTTCGTTTTATCCAGACAAACTTTATGATCCAGAAACAAGTTTGCACTACGGAATTTATTATATTGGCCAATTGATTGGAAAATATCATGGGAATATTGAGCTAGCTTTAATTGCTTATAATGGTGGATGTGGTTTAGCTGATAGATATGCAACTTACGGTGGTTCGTTAAACCCTGAAACTCATAGTTATCGTTATAAAGTTATTAATGCTCAAAATATGTATGACCAACTTTATGGAAATTGGTGGAAAGGTGAAGTTCAGTCTAGCGGGCCAGCAACAGTTACTTATGCACCACAGCCAAACACTACAAAGTCTTCTGGAGTAGCAGTTGCAAAACCTTCGATTGTTGATTCGATCAAAAGCATTGTTAATACTTCTTCTGCTGAGCCAAGAAACCCAACTCTTGTGGATTTAATTTATGCTTGGCTCTTAGGTAGAAAAACATCTTAAAATGAAATCAATTGAAATTAGAAAAAAATTTATTGAATTTTTTAAACAAAGGGGTCACAAAGTGGCCTCTTCTGCTCCGATTGCTTTAAAGTCAGAAATAGATCAATCAACGCTTTTTACATCTGCAGGAATGCAACAATTCAAAGAATTTTATTCTCATCCAGAAAAAGCTACAAGCGCTCGAGCCGTGAGTGTTCAAAAATGTTTGCGAACTTCTGATATTGAAGAAGTTGGTGACGAAAGTCACCTTACCTATTTTGAAATGCTTGGTAATTTTTCTTTTGGATATCCAGAAAAAAAAGGTTCTTATTTTAAGACTGAAGCAATTGAAATGGCTTGGGAATTTTTAATTTCTGATTTAGGAATTGATAAATCGAGAATTCACGCTACTTATTTTAAGGGCAATAAAAAAAGAGAAGTTCTAGAAGACAAAGAGTCGCTTAGAATTTTAGAAAATATTACTGGGCTTAAAGAAATCAAGCCTCAGGGATTTGATGATAATTTTTGGACGCTTGGCACTCCAGGTTCTCCTGGTGGTCCAACTGTTGAATTTTATGTTGATGGGATTGAGGTTTGGAATCTGGTTTTTAATGAATATGTTTTTGAAGAAGGTAAATTCCAAGAATCAAGATTTAAAGGTGTAGATACTGGAATGGGAATTGAGCGTTTGGCAGCAATGATGCAAGAGAAAGAAGATGTTTTTAAGACTGATTTATTTGAATCAATTATTTTTGAGATCGAGAAAGTTAGTGGTAAAAAATATTCAGAAAACAAGCGGGCTTTTAGAATTATTGCTGATCATTTGCGCGCAGCTGCGTTTTTATCTGCTGAAGGTTTGGAGCCATCAAACATTGGCGCTGGATATATTTTAAGACGACTTATCAGAAGAGCGATTGTTACTGCTCGTGAGTTAGGGATTAAAAACGATTTGATAAAAAATATCATTCCAATTATTGAAGCAAAACCAAATTTACAAAGTCTTGAAAATGAAGAGAAAAAATTTAGGGAGACGTTGGAAACAGGATTGAAAAAATTTGAAAAAAGAATTTTGGGTGGTTTTGGTTCTGTACCATTTGGTGGCTCTCAAAAAATTTTAGATGCAAAAACAAAAATTTCTGGAAAAGATTTATTTGATCTGCACCAAACTTATGGATTTCCTTTAGAACTTAGCTTAGAAATTATTAAAGAAAAAGTTGTTCCAATAGAAAAAAATGCTGTTGACGACTATCAGAAAGAAATGAGAAAACATCAAGAAAAATCTAGAACTGCTTCGAAAGGCATGTTTAAATCTGGTTTGGCGGATTCAAGCGAAAAGACAACTAAACTTCATACTGCCACCCATATTTTACACCAAGTTTTGCGGGAAATTTTAGGCGATCATGTTGAGCAAAAAGGTCAGCATATTATAGAAGAAAGATTGCGT
>CAYUUY010000041.1:0-7371 GCA_964448035.1 uncultured Candidatus Saccharibacteria bacterium | reverse complement strand
TGTCATTCTGAGTCCGCCAAAGGCGAGACGAAGAATCTAGCAAAGCGGATATCCCAAATATCAATGAAATATCATGCCTATATTATTTCAAATCACTCAAATTCTGTTTTATATACCGGCATTACAAACAATCTGAAAAGAAGAGTTTTTGAACACAAAACAGGAAAAATAAAAAGTTCGTTTGCTAAAAAATATAAATTATATAAATTACTTTGGTTTCAAGAATTTAATTCTTCCTTAGATGCAATCGAAGCTGAAAAAAAATCAAAGGCTGGAGAAGAATCAAAAAGATTAATTTAATAAAATCATTAAATCCAAATTTAAAAAATCTTCTTGAATAGTATTCGAATCCTTCGGATTCTAGATGCTTCGCCTACAGCTCAGCATGACAATCTTTATTTGCGATAAAAAAACTTAGAAAATAAATAATTAATACTACATACTAAATAACAAATACTATATACTAAGATTATGAACAAGCTTTATTATCTTCTCGTCTTCGCAGCTGCAACAATTATTAGTTTTTTGCTAACTCTTTTAGTCCGCAAAATCGCCACCCGTTTTCACGCAATTGACCAGCCTCGCGGCAGGCACAAACACAAACAACCAACCCCACTTTGGGGCGGGATTGCAATTTATGCCAGCATTTTAATTGTGCTTTTATTTTTCTTAATTTTTTATTCTCATTTAGTTCAATTTTCTGGCTTTGTCTGGCTTGGCTTTATTGACAAGCGATTACTTTCAGTTTTGGTTGGCGCTTTAATACTATTAGTAATTGGCGCAATAGATGACAAAAAACCACTTCCTGCTTGGTATAAACTTTTTTGGCAAATAATTGCTGCTTGCGTGGTGCTTTCTTCTGGAATCGGGATTGAATATTTACGAAATCCTTTTGGACTAGGAATCAATCTCGACAGTCTGACAATTTCCATCGATTTTTGGAATACCCCTCACAATATTAGTGTTTGGGGCGATTTGCTTGCCATAATTTGGATTGTTGGGATGATAAATGTAATGAATTTTTTGGACGGGCTTGATGGCTTAGCAGCTGGGGTTTCAATAATCGCTTTTATCACTCTTTTTGTTTTGAGTTTACGAAGTGATGTAAACCAAATTAACACTGCAATTTTTGCTGTTATTTGCGCTGGTTCAGCTTTTGGATTTTTATTCCAAAATTGGTCGCCCGCAAAAATTTTTATGGGTGACTCGGGCAGCATGATGCTTGGTTTTTTGCTTGCTGTAACTGCAATTGTTTCAGGCGGAAAAGTCGCAACAGCTTTTTTAGTTTTAGGCTTTCCAATACTTGATGGCTTGTGGGTTGCTGGCAGAAGAATTGCAGCCGGACACTCGCCTTTTCTAGCTGATCGGTCACATTTACATCACAGATTATTAGATGTTGGGTTTTCTGAGCGGGCAACTGTAATTTTTATTTATATTTTAACTGCGCTTTTTGGCGTTGTTGCTTTGCTTTCTTCAACAGAGGAAAAATTTTATGCTCTTATCTGGCTTTGCACTTTAATGACAGGACTAGCTATTAGCTTAGCCTTGATTGGAAAAAGAAAATAATAAATACTAGTTATTAGCCAATAGCTAAAAGATAATAGAAAATTATGAAAATACGCTCATTCACCAAACTGATCGTTTGGCAAAAAGCTCATCAGCTCGTAATTGAAATATATAAAATATCAGAAAATTTTCCTAAAACAGAATGTTTTGGTCTTACCCAACAAATTCGCAGAGCAGCCGTGTCGATAAGTTCAAATATAGCTGAAGGGTTTAGCAAATTTTACAAAAAGGATAAAATTAAATTCTATAATATCAGTTGGCTCAAATTCTGAAATTCAAAATCAAATGCTAATCGCAAAAAGCCTTAAATATATTAAGAAAAAAGATTTCGATAAAATTGCTGCAATGTCTAACGAAGTATTGAAATTATTATATTCTATAATCAAACGCACAAAATCAACTAATAACTAATATCTATTAACTATTGACTATTATTTCCCATGAAACAATCAACAAAATCTACAATTAAAAAAATTATAATTGCCATACTCACTCTCCTAATCGTTGGCAGTATGACAATTTCCTTCTTTTTGTGATCTAAGTTATTTTATCGATTTCCAAATTTTATAAAAATCAAAACGCTCAAGAGTTGCTAAATCTTTTGATTTGATTACAATCATATTCGTCGCGTTTTCTCTCATTGTTAGATAACAAACTTGATCTCTCCAAATCCATTTTTCAGTTTTTGTATTCCACCATTTTTTAAGATATTTAAATTTTGCATTATGAAAAATTGCTTGCTTCCAAAACTTTTTTTTATTTTCAGTAATATCTGAAGTTAAAATTAAATTTTTCATTCCGAGTTTATCCTTAAACCTAATCCATTTGCGATAAAATTTTAAATCTAAATTATACCAGTCTCGGCCTGCAGACCAAACCAAAAGTTCATCTTTCTTTTTAGCTTGTTTCATAAAATTTTTATACCATTCGCGCATTGCAATTGGGTTTTCGTAAACAGTTATAAGCGGGATTGCTGAAGCTGTAGCCTGGCTAGATTTAAGTTCAGGAATAAGTTTTTCAATTTTTGAACCTGTTTTTAATAATAAATCTTTTAAAAAATCAGGATTTGTAGCCTCATAATAAGTTTTTTCTCCGATTTTGGTTTCTTTAATCAGCCCTTTTTCTTTAAGACTTGGGATAAGTGTATATATCATTTGGCGCGTAAAATTAGCTTTTTGGCTAATTTGGATTACTGAGCTTGGACCAAGAATAAGACAAGATAAATAAACCCTTGCTTCAGCAGAGCTTAAACCAATATTTTCTAAAATTTTAAGATGTTCTAAATTTATTGTTCTCATAGTTTTAAAGATTATTTTAATATCAAAGGATTTTATTTATGTAAAATATTACTTGACATTATTGTATCAAATAAGGCTAATAATGTCAATACGAAGCTGAAGAAATTTTGCGTTTTGTCTGATAACGCTTGACATTTGCGCTTTGTAATGCTATAATAGAAACACACTCGAGAGAGTGAGCACATTAGGCGCCCTTGAGGGCGATTGGGCAAATAAGGCCTTTAGACTTAATTCCAAGGCGAAAGCGCGCTGCTGAAATCCTCCAAAGAATAAGGGTAATTCTTAGGAAGGTATAAAGCAGAAAACGTGCCTAGTTCAAGGAACAATGTCTAAAGAATCCGAATAACCCATATCTTATTAAGGGAGGGATGATGATGAAAAAAATCATCATCGCCGCCGCTGCGCTGGCTACTATAGCAGCGCACGGAGACACGCTCCTGATTTCCCGGATTGACGGGAATGAAGGCGCAGCCTCAACTCAGACATACGGTGTTGTTTTGCCGGAGTTTGAGCTTTGGGGCTTTGGTGTTGACGGCCTTGCTCCGAGCTACGAGCTCGGTAGGCTGTGGCCGGTTGGCACCGGTGTCTTCGTAGGGGGCTACGCTTCTTGGTGGCCCCACCAAGGGCAGCTTTATCTGGAACCGTTTGTAATGTTCCAGAGAAAAGTGGGCGATATTTCGCTCACCAGCTGCCAGGGAATTTATATCCCCTTGGGTGACGGCCAGCTCGCGTGGTTTTCTGCTGACACCTCGGTTACAACCGAGATCGCAGAAAACATGCAAGCTGGTGTCAGTGCCCACTGGTGGCACCAAGAAGGCTATTCGGCCATTCATTTTGGACCGAGCGTATCGGTTCGAACCGGCAAGTTTAACTTGTCGGGTCGCTATTGTCCTTTCGGGGACAGCCAAGCGACATGGAGGCTCGAGGCATCTACCACGTTCTAGGAACTTGCGATCCTAGAACCAAGAAAGTCCCCGAAACACCTCCCTCGTAACACAATCTCCTCTCAGGCAGAGGTTCAGGTTTAGCTTCGGCTATGCCTATACCCTACTCTTCCTGAGTCTTCCCTGAGCGGAGAAAAAAAGATAAAATAAAGAAAAAAGAAGAATGGAAACCTTAAAAAATAATTTGGAAGAACAAAACAAAAATTTAGCTAATTTTCAAGAAGAACAGAAATCTAACCCAGAACAAGAAGCTAACCCCCAACACAAAGATGTGCTTTTTTTCGATGCTCCGTACCATAGCGATCAAGAACTAGCATACTCTATGATCAAAGATTCTGGTCAAAATATGGATTTACCAAGAGGTATGCTTTCAATTTCTAGCTATATGCAACAACACGAACTTACTTCTAGTGTTATTCCTTTAGATTCTTATATTTATCCTGAGATCCAAGATTTATCGCAAGCTGAAATGACTCAAAAAATGTATAATATCATTGATCAAAAAGTACATGATGCAGACCCAAAAATTATTGCCTTTGGATTAATGTACACTTTCACCGAACCTATTGTCTTAGAAATGACTAGTCACACAAAAAGTAAATTCCCGGACAAAAAAGTTGTTGTTGGTGGCAATCATGCAACCTTTAGTGACCTTGAGCTTTTGGATCCCAGCGCTAAAACAGGAATAGATATTGTAGTTCGTTTTGAAGGAGAAGAAACAATGGTTAAGCTCACGCAAGAACTACAAAAGCCTAATCCAGACCTAGCAAAAATTAAGGGAATTAGTTATGTTAACGAGCGCGGAAAAATAGTGCAAAATTCGCCCAGAGAAAGAATGAATTTATATCAAATTCCTCCTTTAGACTATTCTTCGATTGACTCTCCTGAAGGTTTAGAAAAATTTAACCAAACAGCAATGTTTATTAGAGGATGTAAGGGAAATTGTGCTTTTTGCACAAGTCCAAACTACTGGAGTCGAGAGCTTTCAGAAAATTCAATTAACAATTTTGAACAAGAATTAGAATTTTTAGCAAAAAACGGGGTGGAAATTATTGGCATTCTCGATGATGATATTTTAGCATCTGAACAAGGTTTTGAATCAATTATCAAATCTTTAGAAAAAATTAAAACCAAATATCCAACAACACGGTTTATTGCCCAAACACGAGTTACCCACTTTAGAAATCCTGAGCAAAACCAAGAAAAATTAACAAAAATGAAGCAAGCCGGGGTTGACAGACTTTATGTAGGCATTGAAAGTGGTTCGCAACAAATCTTAAATCAAATGGCAAAAGGCTATAAAGTTGAATGGGTTAAACCAGCCCTAGAAAATATTAAAGATGCTGGTATTGAAACTGGCGGTTTTTGGTTATTCGGTCATCCAGGAGCAACAAAAGAAGAAGAAAACCGATCGCTAGCATTTATGGAAGAATTATTAGAAAAAAGATTATTAGATGATGTCGAAGCTCATTGCGTTGTCCCTTTTCCTGGTACGCGAATTGCTAAAGATTTAAGAGTACAAGTTTTTGATCATAATAAAAAACATTATGGTTTGCTCAATAATTATCCTGTTTATAATTTAGTTAATCCAGAAACAGGAAAAATAGAAATGTCAGCTTCAGAAATTTTTGGTTTTTTACAACAAGCACTTGAAATTAGAAAAAAATATCTCGGGATTGAAGCAAATCTTGCAAACCGACCACTAGAGAAAAATTAATTTTTAGGCTTAAAAACCAGTTTTTTTGTTTATATTACTCTATTTTTTTAAACTTTAATCAAACGAAAAAATAACAATAAAATCAAATTGAAAGGAAAATTATGGAAATTCCAAAATCTACCCGCAATCAAAACCCATCTAATTCAAACAATGATCAAGAATTAGATCCAAATGCACTAACCGAACAAACAGAAAATGCTAACGCCACTATGGAAGTTTACAATCGCATCCGCCAAGAAACAAAACCTTATAAAGTTTCTATGCTGGGCAGAGAAATAATTGTTTATCCAGGAGTATTTTCGCCTAAATATTTTACTGATACTGAATATTTTGCCGATCGCATCCCAAAAATTGTAGGTCAATCCAAATTTTTAGAAATGGGTTCTGGAACTGGAGCAGTAAGCGTATTTTGCTCTTTAAATGGCGCAGAAACCACTTCAACTGATATTAATCCGAAAGCAGTTGAAAATACCAAAGAAAATGCGCGATTAAACAATGTGCAAATAGATGTCAGAAGTGGGAATCTTTTTGAAGGTATAGGCGAAGACGAAAAATTCGATTTCATTTTCTGGAATCATCCTTGGAATCCTGTACCTGCACCTGAAAATGATGTTTTGCTTCTTGCTGGTTTTGATGAAGATCATAAAGCAACTAAAAAATTTATTCAAGAATCAAAAAAACATCTTAAGCCTAATGGAAGTATTCTACTTGGAACAGGTGGATTTGCCAAAGTTGACGAACTAGAACAATTTGCCCAAGAACAAGGCTATGAAACAAGCTTGTTGCATAAAGACCAAGTTCCAATTGAACCAGGAAATCCTGTTGTAATTGATTATATGGTTTATGAATATAAATTAAAATAATTATTCTACGGAGGAAAAATGAAAATTATTGCAGGTGGACAATTACAACCCGTACTTGAAAGAGCCCTAAACGATTATGATTCAAATACCACTCTAGTTCAAATCGAAAACGCTGACAATAAAACAAAATCTGATTTTCCTGGCCTTGATTTAGTTTTAGAAATGGCGCCTGAAGGAAAACCAATTTTAATGCATACAATTGCTGGTCCAAAATTCCTTGCTGACAATCCAAAATATCAAGCAGCAATGGGATATCCGAATGTATCAATGATCAGCATTGCAAGCCTTGCTGAAATTAAAGAAGCAGCAAAGGAAATCGAAAAATGCAACAGACCAAAAGATGAAATCGCAATTGCTTTAGTTGATATGCCAAGAATACAAGATGAAATAAAAATATTAAAACATGATTTATACCATGTACAAAATGGTAATAAAGAACAAGGCGGTTGGATAGAGCGAGCCCAAAAACTTTATGGGAGTTTACCTTTTGAAGAACTTGCGCAAAAAGTTGAAGCCGAAGAAACGCAAATAGCTTCAAGATTTGAAGGTCAAGAATTAAAAGGTATTTTTGTTGATGTAGAAGGAACATTATTACAAAACGGAGAAGTTAATCAAGAATTAGTTAGTCAGCTTGAAGAAAAATCAAAAGAAAAACCAATCACAATTTGGACTGACGCAGATATAAAAGAAATTTTTAGACCGCTTAGAAATGCTGGGCTATATTGGAAAATTCTTCCTAAAGAATTATTTGCAGGCGCAAAGGTTGAAGAAGTTTATGACGACTTGACTCAAGAAGATTTTGAAACAAAGCATCGAATAAAAACAGAAATATATAACCAAATAAGTGCTCAGGAACCAATTAGAGAAGGCTCTCCAACTGATCCAGAAAATCCTCGATATTATGGCGGACCAAGTCATTTAGCATAATTTAAGACTAAAAATAAATTTTCTTGCTTCTTTCATAAATTTATGAGAGAATTTTG
>CAYUUY010000040.1:0-7442 GCA_964448035.1 uncultured Candidatus Saccharibacteria bacterium | reverse complement strand
TTGAGTAAAACTTGCAGCTTGATTTTTTATAAATTTATGATATAGTAATAGTCACGGGGACGCATGGTATCGACAGGAAGACAGATTGGTTTTTGCAAGCAGCTGGTTCTTTAGACAGCTTTATCAATCTAAAGAAAAAACAAAAGGCAAAAAAGTTAATTTTGCTCCTGCTATCGCTTAAAGATAGTAGCGTCTTTAAAACTTCCTAGCAGTTTTAAAAAGGCGTCATACGCTGGGTGCGAAATAGTTGACTTGCGCTTGCAACTATTTCTAAGAAAAATTTAGTGTTGCGGCTGATTAGTTTTTCGCCAGAATTTTTAGCTAATTAGCCAAAGAAAATTAATTTTGGCTAAGCTTGTAGATGGAAATTGATTTTCTTTTTGGACGTGGGTTCGAATCCCGCCGTCTCCACCATCCTTTAATTTAGGTCATCTTATGTTTTTAGAATAGAGTTTCAAATGGCAGGTCATTCCATTTTGTCGAAATTGAACATCGAACAATTTATTTTGTCTTGTAAAATTTTTTGGATGGCATAATAAATTATTGTTAATAACAATTGTTAATTTTTATTATTTAATTATTAGGTATTTTTTATGTTAAAATATAGATATGAATCAGAAAGTTGAGAACAATCAAAATTTAGAAACCTTACGGCATTCGACTTCGCATGTTTTAGCTGCTGCAATTTTAGAGCTTTATCCAAACACTAAGCTTGGAATTGGACCAGCAACCGAAGAGGGATTTTATTATGATTTTGATTTTGGAAAAGAAAAAATTTCTGAAAAAGATTTTCCAAAAATTGAAAAGAAAATGAAAGAAATTATTGCTCAAGATTTAAAATTTGAAAAACAAGAATTTTCAGAAGCTGAGGCAATTGAAAAATTAAAGCTTTCTGGCCAAAATTATAAAATCGAGATTGTTGAAGAATTGTTAGAAAAAGAAAAACCAAGTTTTTACAAAACTGGAAAATTTGAAGATTTGTGCAAAGGTCCACATGTTGAATCAACTAAAAAAATTAATCCAAAAGCTTTTAAGCTTTTATCATTAGCTGGCGCTTATTGGCGCGGAAGCGAAGAAAATAATCAATTAACCAGGATTTATGGTACTATTTTTAAAAGTGAGAAAGATCTTAAAAAATATTTAAAAATGCTTGAAGAAGCAGAAAAACGCGATCATAGAAAAATTGGTAAAGAATTAGATCTGTTCTCGTTCCACAAGCAAGGGCCAGGTTTTGCTTTTTGGCATTATAAAGGATGGCATATTATTCAAAAGCTACTTGAATATTGGCGCGAGGTACATAAGCGAGAAGATTATCAAGAAATTAATACGCCAATTTTACTTTCAAGTGAAGTTTGGGAAAAAAGCGGACATATGGAAAATTACAAAGAAAAAATGTATGTTGCGCAAAGTCCAGATTGTAAAGATACAAAATATTCAGTTAAACCAATGAATTGTATCGGCGGAATTTTGGTTTATAATAATTCAATTCATTCTTACAAAGATTTACCTCTTAAATTTGGTGAGATTGGATTGGTTCATCGTTATGAAAGCTCTGGTGAAGTTCATGGATTAATGCGTGTTCGCCAATTTACCCAAGACGACGCGCATATTTATTGCGCTCCAGACCAAGTTAAAGAGGAAATGAAAAAAGTAATTGATTTGTGTTTTGAAGTTTATGAAAAATTTGGGCTTGAAATTGATCATATAGAACTTTCAACAAGACCTGAAAAATCAATTGGCTCAGATGAGGTTTGGGAAAAATCAGAATCAATTATGAGAGAAATTTTAAAAGAAAAAAACGTTAAGCATAAAATTAACGAGGGAGATGGCGCTTTTTATGGTCCAAAGTTTGATTTTCATTTAAAAGATGCAATTGGTAGGACTTGGCAATGTGGCACAATTCAGCTTGATTTTTCGCTTCCAGAAAAATTTGATATGAATTTTATTAATCAAAAAGGAAAAAAAGAACAGGTAGTAATGATCCACAGGGTTATTTATGGTTCAGTTGAAAGATTTCTTGGAATCTTAATCGAAAATACTGCTGGTGCTTTTCCTCTTTGGTTAGCTCCAGAGCAAGTTCGGATTATTCCTGTTGGCAAAACTCATCACTCAAAAGCCGAAAAATATGTAGAGATTTTAAAAGCAAAAAATATTCAAGCGTTTTGTGATAAAGAAAATGAAACAGTTGGAAATCGTATTAGAAAAGCGGAAAAAGAAAAAATTCCTTATATTATTGTTTACGGAGATAAAGAAATTTCTGGTGATTCTTTGGCTGTTCGGAAAAGAGGAGAACAAAAAATTGAGAATATAAGACCAGAAGTTTTTGAAAATGAGCTTTTATTTAAAATTAATGAAAGGAAATAAATGAATTCAGTTTTAAAAGGCGCTTTAATCGGGCTGGTTTTAGGAATAATTTTTATTCTTTTTGCTGCAATGTATGCAAATTACTATTCTGAAAGTCCTTATGCTGCTGTGTTTTTAGCACTTTTTTTGTGGATTATTTTTGGAATAATTTTTTCTTTATTCGCTCAGCTTTCAAGTTCGAAAAAAGAGGAATAGATTATTTATTATATTTTTGATTTATAATTTGCCAGCGTCTTTTTTTCTCTTTTTCTGAAACATCATTTTTTATTTCCCAAGCAGCAGTGTTTGGGCGAGGGGAGTATTGGGAAACAAAAATTTTATTTGGTTTTATAATTTTTAGAGCATCAAGCGTTTTTTGAAAATCTTTTTTTGTTTCAGTAGGGAAGCCAACAATCACGTCGGTTGTAATCGAAATATTTTTTATATTTTTTCTAAGTGCGTAAATAATTTTTAAATATTTATTCACCGAATATTTACGATTCATTTTTTTAAGAATTTTATTGCTTCCTGACTGAATTGGCAAATGGAATTCTTTTTCCCATTTTTTTAGTTCTGATAAAACTTTTATCAAATCATTTGAGACATCTTTTGGATGAGATGACAAAAAGTTAAAACTAAAATCCCCTTTCAAGCTATCTATTTTTTTTAGCAAATTTATAAAATCATTTTTTTCTAAATTTTTTAATTCTGGTTTGTCATTTTTATTTTTTATTTTTTTATTCGGTTTTTGATATGAATTAACATTTTGTCCAAGAAGCAAAATTCTTTTGTGACCTTTTTTTATTGCTTGTTTAACTTCTTCCAAAATATTTTTTTCAGATCTTGAAATTTCTCTACCCCGACAATATGGTACTGCGCAATAAGAACAAAAATTATTGCATCCAGTCATAATAGGTAATAAGTATTGAGTATTGGGAAATGAGTGATGGGAGAATTCATTTTTAAAAATTGTTGGTTTGATTTCAAGATAATTTTGTTTTTTTTCGTTTTTATTATTTTCGGAATTGATTTGGGAATTTGGAGCTGTCATTTTTAGGCTTGATCCGGGAATCCAAGATAGTTTTTGATTATATATATTTCTATTTTTGCACGAATGACATTTTTCCAACCATTGGCTAATTTCCCCCATTTCTTCAATCCTAAAAACTCGATCAGCTTTTTTTACAAATTTTTTTCTATCGTCTGGTAAAACACAGCCAGTAATCCAAATCTTTTTATTATTTTCTTTCCAATTTTTAATTTTCCCCCAAATTCTTTGAATTGGTTTTTGACGCACTGAACAGGCTAAAGTTATTATTAAATCAGCAGATTTTTCATCTGTTTCTTTTAAGCCACAAAAATTTAAGATTGTTCTTATTCTGTCTGCGTCTGCATAATTCATTTGACAACCAAGAATAAATAAGTAATATGATTTCATGTTAATATAGATTATATAGTAAAAATGGAAATAAAAAAAGATGAAACATATTTTTGAAAATAGAAAAAAATATTTAATGCGAAATTGTTATCTTTTTATAAAAAATATATAATAATTTATGATATATTAATGAATCAACTAATATCAAAATAGCAAATAATTTAAAATAATATTATAATTTAAAATCGATTATAATAAATAATTATCATTAAAAATTTATAATATAAATAATGCTTTTTAACTCGATTGATTTTGCAATTTTTTTGCCAATAGTTTTTATTCTTTATTGGTTTGTGACAAACAAAAATTTAAGACTTCAAAACTTGCTAGTTGTAACAGCAAGTTATATTTTTTATGGCTGGTGGGATTGGAAATTCTTATTTTTAATATTTTTTAGCACGGTTGTTGATTATACCATTGGGTTAAAGCTAAAAAGCGAAAAAAAACAATCTAAACGTAAATTTTTATTATGGATAAGTATTATCACAAATCTTGGTCTTTTGGGATTTTTTAAATATTATAATTTTTTTCTTGATAATTTTATAACCGCTTTTTCTTTCTTCGGAGCAAATATTAAAGGAAATTCTTTGAATATTATATTGCCGGTCGGAATTAGCTTTTATACTTTTCAAACTTTAAGCTATACCATTGATGTTTATAAAAGAAAACTAAAACCAGCTAATGATTTTATTGCGTTTTCTGCTTTTGTGAGTTTTTTCCCTCAGCTAGTTGCAGGGCCAATTGAACGAGCAACAAATTTATTGCCCCAATTTTACAAAAAACATATTTAATTATTCAAAAGCAGTCGATGGAATGCGACAAATTCTTTGGGGATTTTTTAAAAAAATAGTTATAGCCGATAATTGTGCTGAGTTTGCTAATCAAATATTTAACAACTCAACAAACATGAATAGCAGCGCACTTATTTTGGGCGCATTCTTTTTTGCTTTTCAAATATATGGAGATTTTTCTGGTTATTCAGATATTGCGATTGGGACATCTCGATTATTTGGTATTCACTTAATGAAAAATTTTGCATTTCCTTATTTTTCTAGAGATATTGCAGAGTTTTGGAGGCGTTGGCATATCTCATTATCAACTTGGTTTAGAGATTATCTTTATATTCCTCTTGGAGGTAGCCGAGGCAATATTTTAATGAAAATAAGAAATACTTTTATAATTTTTATTATCAGTGGTTTTTGGCATGGCGCTAATTGGACATTTATTATTTGGGGCGCTTTAAATGCTGTTTATTTTTTGCCATTGTTATTAACTAACAAAAATAGAGATAATTTAGAAATAGTAGCTCAAGAAAAATATTTGCCGACAGTGAAAGAATTTTTATCAATGTCTGTTACTTTTATTTTGATAATTATTTCTTGGATATTTTTTAGAGCTGAAAATATTAAGGCTGCCTTAAATTATCTTTTTAGAATTTTTTCATTTTCGTTTTTTACAATTCCAAAATTTATTAAAACAGATAAAGCATTAGTAATAATTATTCTCATTGCATTTTTTATTATAATTGAATGGCAAGGTAGGGAAAAAGAATATGCCATGGAATCTTTTGGGCAGAAATGGAGAAGACCGTTTAGGTGGTTGTTTTACTCGTTTATAATTTTTTTAATTGGAATATTTATGCCTTCAGCTGAATCGCCTTTTATTTATTTTCAATTTTAACTTATTTTATATGAAAAAATTTATTTCAAAAATATTTGTATTTATTATTTTTTCAGGATTATTTTACATTATTTTTTTATTTTTTTGGGGTTCTTGCATGCCATCAATATTTAAACCAAACATTAATTATACGATTGGCTCCTATGGTCATTTATATTCTAGGCTTGATGAAGTGAAAAACAAGAAAAATATTGATATTCTTTTTTTAGGTTCGTCGCATGCATATCGAGGGTTTGATACTAGAATATTTTCTGAATACAATTTTGAAAGTTTTAATTTAGGATCAAGCAATCAAACGCCTATTCAAACAAAAATATTATTAAATAGGTATTTGGATCAACTGAATCCTAAAGTTGTAGTATATGAAGTTTATCCTCATTCTTTTATGGTTGATGGGGTTGAATCATCTGTTGATATTATAGCAAATGATAAAAACGATTTGCTTTCATTAAAAATGGCTTTTAAAATAAACAATATAAAAACTTACAATACTTTTATATATGGTTTTATTCGTGACTGTTTGGGCTTAAATAAAAAATTTACTGAGTCAACAAAAAAAGGTAGAGATACATATGTCTCCGGTGGTTTTGTTGAAAAGAAAATAGGTTATTTTAAACCACGAGAATTTGAAAAAAAAACTATTGATTTAAAACAAGTGCAACTTGAATCTTTTTCAGAAATTATTTCTGAATTAAAGAAAAAAAATATCAAAATAATATTAATATATGCACCAATACCAAGAGCCAATTATAATAGTTATTCAAATAATATTTATTTTGATAAGCTGATGAGTGATTATGCAGAGTATTATAATTTTAATGAAATTATGAAATTAAATGATTCATTGCACTTTTACGATGCTGATCATTTGAATAAAAATGGCGTTAGTTTATTTAATAAAAAATTGATTGAAGTTTTAAAAAATAAAGAATAAATACATATAAGTATAAGCTAAAAAATTTCTTGTTTTATCGAAAAAATTTTAAATATTGGTTTTTTAAATAATTACAAAGTTCATATTATTGGCAAATATCGGAAAAAATAGTTAAAACCTATAAAGGACTTTTGATATTTTTGAGTTTTGGGTTTGTGACTTGGGTATAAAGCTGGGTTGTTCGAATATTGGCATGCCCTAAAAGTTCCTGAACATAACGAATATCGACCCCATTTTCTAATAGGTGCGTTGCGAATGAGTGTCGGAGAGAGTGGAAGGTTGCTGGTTTTTTAGTACCTGATTTGCGCAAAGCGTTTTCAAAAACTTTTTGTGCTGTGCGTGTTGTTAGCTTGCCGCCTCGCTCACTTGCAAAGACAAAATCGTTATTTTCTTTTCCAACAATTAGATTTTTTAAATTATTAACCAAACTTTTTGGTATTACACTAATTCTATCTTTCTGACCTTTAGCTTTTTTAATGTGAACAGTCAATTCTTCGAAATCTAAATCTTGTACTTTTAGCCCAATAACCTCGCTTACTCGCAGTCCTGCGCCATAAGCAAATGACAATAGAAGCTTGTGCTTTGTGTTTTTTGAAGATTCTAAAATTTTGTTTATTTCGTTTCGTGACAAGACAATCGGCAAACTTTTTGGCTTTTTTGCCGATTGAATCTCAATTTTTTCTGAATTTTTTACGACGTTTCGATAATAAAACTTGATCGCATTCAAAAACAAATTTCGGCTCTGAGATGAAATTTGTTTTCTTTCGCAATAAAGCAAAAAATTTTTAATGTTCTCCTGATTAAGTTTTGAATAACTGCACCTCTTAAAAATAAAATACTCCCGTAAACCATAAGCATAACTTTTTATTGTTTTAAGGCTATAATTTCTAATTTTTAATTCTCGCTCAGTTTTTTGTAATTCTGTTTGCATACAGCTTTGAAAAATATTATAATTAGGATAGTTTATACGATTCAAATATACCAATATTTCGTATAATATACAAATTATGTTTTGAATTGTGAAAACACATCATATAATAACCAGTT
>CAYUUY010000039.1:0-7686 GCA_964448035.1 uncultured Candidatus Saccharibacteria bacterium | reverse complement strand
TAGGGGGATAATGAGGGCTATGGGGGTTTTGAGATTAATGATGATGATGGTTCTTTTACGCCAAGTCTAAGTGATGAGTGGATAGAGCTTTATAATACAACCGACCAAGATATAAATCTTTTTGATTGGTCAATCACGAATGCTGTGACTTCAAATAATTCTTTACATATCAATCAAAATTTTAAAATTCTAGCGCATGATTATTTTTTAATTTCTAATTATGATTTTGGTGAAAAAACAATTTTAAATTTTTCAGAACCAAACAAAATTGATTATATTACTAAATCAATTTCTTTAAATAATAATAATGGTTATTTTGAATTGCGAAATCATCTAAATCAAATCATCGATATTGTTGGAGTTAAAGGAGAAAAGCCATTTTTTGGCAGTAACGAAACTGGTGCCAAAGCTTCGATGGAAAGAAATGAAAAATCATCTGATGGCACCTTGAAAGAATCTTGGCACACAGCAACTGAGGCAAAAAATTTAATATTAAATACTTCTAATTTGGCAACTCCAAAAGCAGTCAACTCCCCGCCGCCACCTGATTTATCCAACACAATAATTTTTACAGAGATTTGTCCAAATCCAGCAGGAAAAGATTCTGGGAACGAATGGGTAAAAATAAAAAATTTAAATCCAAATTTAATTAATCTTTCTGGATGGAAAATCAAAGATCAAGCTGGCACTAGTTTTTCAGTTAATCAAATTATTGCTGCAAACCAAGAAATTAAAATTTTTGGGCTTTCCTCAATTAATAATTCAACTCCAGAAACTTTATTTTTATATGATAAATACCAAAATTTGATTAATTCAATTAGCTGGCATTTTTCAGCACCTGAAAACGCGGTTTATGAATATAATGAAAAAACAAAAAAATGGTTTTGGCAAATTCCTAAAATTGACATTTACAAAGATTATTTATGGGTTTCACTTTCGAAAGCAAAAAAATTGCCGCTTAAAACCAAAGTTTTAGTTGCTGGAATTATAAATGTCTCGCCAGGTATTTTTTCAAATCATTATTTTTTTATTCAAGATAATTATTTTGGATTAAAAATATATTGTTATGAAAATTTGCCTCAATTCGCAGTTGGAACAATTGTTCAAGTTCGTGGATATATAAGTACTTACCATAATCAAAAAATTGTTCGTTGCAGTAAAAAAAGCGACATTAATATTATAGGAAAAACAGTTTTGATCCAAAAAGAAATTTCAAATCAAAATTTTTCAAATTATCAAAATCAGTTAGTCAAATCTCAAGGAAATATTGTTAAGCAAGGCAGTAAATATTTTTTAAATAATAGCAATTCCAAAATAAGAGTTTATTTTCATTCAAAAATAAAATACAAAAAACCAAAATATTTTATTGGTTCAGAGGTTATTGTTATTGGAATCATAGATTATTTTAAAAATGAATTTCGGTTAATGCCTAGAAAATTTGAAGATATTAAAATTTTAAAATTAAATATTCCGCCACCAAAAACTAGAATAATTATTACAAAAATCAATATTAAAACAGTAAAAATTAATTCACCGCCTTTTGTTTTGGGGAAAGATTACAGAAAAACAAATTTAGTATTAAAAAGCCAAACTTCTGAAAAAAATACTTTTTCTTCATTATCTTGGTATGGATTAATATTGATCTTTTCAAGTTTTTTTGCTTTAATATTAATACAGATTTTAAATTTTAAACATGAAAAAAATTACGAATTCTGAAAAAGAAACAAAAATTTTTGCGCAAGAATTTATCAAAAAAAACCAGAAAAATATTTTGCTCTTGTATGGTAATCTTGGCAGTGGGAAAACAATTTTTGTAAAAGGGATTGCAAAATTTTTTAAAATTAAAAGCACTATTACCAGCCCAACTTTTGTATTAATCAAAGAGTATAAAATTAATAATAAAAATTTTCGAAAATTAATTCATATTGATTTATATCGTATAAATATTCTTGATCAAGATCTAATTCAGCAAATTAAAGAATATATACAAGATAAACAAAATTTAGTTATTATAGAATGGCCAGAAAAAATATCAAAAAAAATTTCAAAATTTAAATCTCAAAAAATTTATTTTTATCATTTTTCAAAAAATAAACGAGAAATTAAGATTCAATGATTTTATTTATTGATACCACAACAAACAGAAAAATATTTTTAATGCTAGCTAATAGGAGCAAAATAATTTATGTTAAAAAAATTAATTTAAAAAATAATCAGGATTCTTTTTTACCAGCAATTCAAAATTTTTTAAATTTAAGCAACTTAGAAATTCAAAAAATTTTCTTTCTTGCAATAAATGTTGGACCTAAAAATCAATCAGGAAAATTAGCTTCTTTTTCAGGAACCCGAGCCGGCGCAGCCTTTGCAAACGCAATTAAAATGTCGCAAAAAATTAATTTGATTTCAATTTCTTTAAAGAATATGCTGAACAAACAAAAAATTTTTGGCTTAATCCAAAATAAAATTGAACAAAAAAAGTTTTCAAAAATTATTTTGCCAAAATATTCACATGAACCAAATATTACTAGACCAAAAAAAACTTTTGCAAAATAAAAATAAATGTTACAATAAAATTACAGCAGATTCTGCTGATATATTTTTTTACACTTCAGGAGGGGCATGCATTTAGAAAAGAAAAAACCAATATCCAAAAAGAAATTAACTTTTTGGGTAATAATCGCAATTTTGATCTTGTTACTTGCTTGGTTTTTAATATCTATTATTGGTAATATTTTTAATATTTTTGCAGACAAAGATTCAAATATTTTTTCTCTTTTTAAAAAAGACAATATCCAACTTGAAGGTGAATCTGAAGGCAGGGTTAATTTTTTATTGCTTGGTATGGCTGGTGGCGCGCATCAAGGCGCATCACTAACTGATACAATTATTGTAATGAGCCTGGATACAAAAAATAATAAAGTGGCTTTTCTTTCTATTCCTCGCGATTTTTATATTCAAATTCCTGACAATGGTTATACAAAAATTAATGCTACTTGGTCAATTGGAGAATCAGAAGCTGATTCAAGTAGTGTTGATGCTAAAAATCAATCAGGAGCTGATTTGACAAAAAAGACAATCTCTAATTTAATTGATTTACCAATTCATTATTTTGTAAAAATAGATTTTCAAGGTTTTGAAAAAATAGTAGATAAATTCGGTGGGGTTGATATTAATGTTGAAGACGATTTGTATGATCCATATTATCCAACCGAAGATTACAAATATCAGGTTTTTCAAGTTGATGCAGGTTGGCATCATTTTGATGGCGCTATGGCTTTGAAGTATGTACGAAGCAGAAAAACAACTTCAGATTTTGATAGAGCAAAAAGACAGCAGCAGGTTCTGGTAGCTTTAAAAGATAAAGCAGAAAAATTATCAATGTTTGATGTTAAAAAAATTTACGATTTAAGCAAAATTGTTGGTGATAGTATGAAAACAGATTTAAGCGTTTCAGAAATTAAGAGGATGATGGAACTTGGAAAAAATATTGACACTAATAATATTGCAAACAAAGTCTTAGATAATTCTGAAAACGGAGTTTTAGAAGATGATACAATAAACGGTATGTATGTTTTAAAACCTAAACTTGGCGTTGATGAATATTCGGCAATACAATATATTGCGCAAAATATTTTTGAAATTGGGGCTATTGAAAATGAAACAGCAACTATTGAAATTCAAAATGGTACTAACCAAACAGGTGTTGCTTACCGAGTTTCCACAGAATTAAAAAATTTAGGGTATAACATTACTGCAACTAATACTTATGATGGAACAACCCAAAAAAGTTTAATTTATGATAATGCTGTGGGTAAAAAACCAGAGACTTTCAAAGCGTTAAAAAATAAATTTAGCGCAACAACAATCAAAAACTTGACTAAAACAAGCAAAGCAGATATTATTTTGATTATTGGCGAAGACTATTTAAGCCAATAAAAAATGACATTAGTAACCAGAATTAAAGCATTAACTACATGTATTGCTCTATTAATTTTTTTTGAAGCAATTTATTTTCGAACTCAATTTTTTGCCGCAATTGCTTTACCGATTTCAATTGTTTTTGTGCTAGCATTTTTATGGATTTTAGGTCCGGATTTTTTTTATCGCCGAGAGCTAAAAGCTAAAAAAACGATTTTGCCATTTTTGCTTATTTTGGCAACCACCTTTTTTCTTTTTATTGAACCTACAATAGTTTTTAAACAAACAATTATTTTTGCCAGCGTTTTTTCAATTTGGATTTTTTATGCAATTTATCGTAAAATTCCGATTGAAGATACAGCAGAATCAAAAAAATTACCTGTCCAAAATTGGTTAAATTTTTTATTAGTCTTAACTGCTTTTCTATGCTTTTGGGTAATTTATAATTTCTATTTTGCTTATGCAATGCCTCTTTGGATTAGCATGTTACTTGTTTTGTTAATTAGCTTAATATTATTTTATTATTTTTTCTGGTCGATTAATATTTATGAAAAAATTATTTTGCCTTTTGCCGCTCTTTTAGGATTGTCGATTCTCGAAGTTTTTTTGGTGCTTGCTTTTTGGTCAACTAGCCCAACTTCCAGAAGTTTAATTTTGGTTTTAACTTTTTATATTCTTTTGGGATTAATTTTATCTCGAGCTAAGAATCAGCTTAATAAAGCAAGAATTATTGAATATTTAATTGTTTTTTTAATTATTTTTTTGATGATAATTTTTCGCTTGAATTGGGATCGTATGATATAATGAATTTATAAACAAGGAGTTTTATGAATCAAGAAGGTGAAATAATTAATATGCAAACAAAGCTTGAGCCAGAAAAACCAGATTCCAATAATAAAAATAATCTAAGTTTTTGGCAGAAAATTAAAAATATATTTTCCAAAATTAAAAATTTTTTTAAAGGTTTATATTACAGAACAAAAAATTATTTTTTGCATACTTATAAATATGTTAGCCAACAAAATAAAACTAAAGCTGTTAGGCGTCAGCTTGTTGTTTGGACAGCAAGCGGAATTTTAGGAATTTTTTTAGTTATTATCATTGTTTTTGGAATTGGAATTTATCGTTTTAATTGGCAAGATGGTTTTACAAACAAGTTGGTTAAATACATTCCTTACCCAGCTGCTGTTTCAGGCTCAAGCTGGATTACTGTTTATGAATTCCGCCAAGAATATAATCTGGTTGAGAATTTTCACGAATCAGAAGGAACAAAAATTGAAGATATTGAAAGTATCAAAAATTTAGTAATGAACCAACTAATTGAACAGCATATTTTGAAAAATGAAGCTTCGAAATATGGTATTTCTGTTTCTGACGAGGAGGTTAATGAGCAATACGATAAATTAATAGAAACAAATGGGGGCGAAGACCAAGTTGTTAAAACTTTGAAAGATGTTTACGGAATTAGTAAATATCAATTTAAAGAAATGATCGGTAAGCAACTTTTAATTAGTAAAATGATGTCAGATTTACCATTAAAAGTTAAGGCACAACATATTTTTTTTAAAGATGCATCAGCTAAAGGAGATTCAAAAATTAAAGCTAATGCCGAGCGAATTTTAAAAGCAATTAAAGAAAAGCCAGAGAGTTTTGATGGTAATGCAAAAAAATATAGTCAGGATAAAAATACTAAAGACAAAAAAGGCGATTTGGGCTGGATAGCAACTGGACAAGTTGTGGTTTGCAGTAAAAATAGTCCAGAATTTGACGAGGCAATGCTTAATATGGCAGTTGGTGATGTGGAACTTTTAAAAAGTAAATGCGGGTGGCATATTCTAAAAATTAATGAAAAAGAAGGTTGGATTTCTAAAACTTATACCAAGTGGCTTGAAGAACAAAAAGCAAAAACAAAAGTCTGGAAATTTATTAAATAAACTCGCGAGCGATAAAAATTGAAAAATTACAGCAAATAAGGTATAATTTTTTGTATGGGGCGGTAGCGTAGTGGTTTAACGCACCTGCCTGTCACGCAGGAGATCGCGGGTTCAAATCCCGTCCGTCCCGTTTCTCGATCTTGTTAGAAATTTTTTGTTATTTATTCAGCCCTGCAAAAGAAGCAGGGTTTTTTGATTGAAAAAAATTGCTTTAAAATTTTCCCTTGATTTTTTGAGATTTTCAAGATAGAATACTATTATCAAAACAACTTCACTATTTATTGCTGTTTAATGCTACAACTAGTCAACAAGCACCTTAACATCAAAAAACACTAAACCCAGTGCTCAGAAAGTAGGTAGATGAAATGCGGGCAACCCATATTGTAGTGTGCTGTTATGGATATTTGCATAACCGAACTTTAGCAGAGCTTGCTGGTTATCAAGGATATTTGGAAGGTGTAGCCAATTTGTTGTTTGAAAAAGCTGCGGAACTGGAAGACCCTTGTGTTGACAGAGTTGATGCTATCTTTTGCGGTGGTGAAACCTTGAAGGGTTTTGGTTCTGAATCTGAGGAAATTGTTAAACATCTAGTTTCAAAATACTATTTTAATAAAATGGATGGACTACGAATTTTTTGCGAAAAGGAATCTTTGAATACTGAGCAAAATATTGCGCGAGCATTAGAGCTTATTGGTCATGTTGACTCATTTGACCAGGTGATTATTGTTTGTGATGCAGTACGCCAAATCCGAGTTCAGATTTCTGCCAAGATTATTGCCCGTTACCTGGGTTTAAACCAAAATCCGCGAGTTGTTGGAATTCCGCGTCAAGATATTCATCCGCAATCGCGATTTTGGTATCAGCTTTTGACAGCTTTTCGTTTTTTCTTTAATTCAGGTTTGGTACTGCGCCGCGCTGGACTGATTAAGTAATCAATGCCAAGACAACAAGAAGGAGGTTCCGAACATGAGACGAACAGCAGAGGAGGAGTATCAGGCAAGACGTGTGCAAGCGGTTGAGTCAGCCAAAAAACTGCTGGCAATGGTTGCCTGGCGTACTAGCTCCAAGATTCAGATAATGAGTGATCCGGTTTTCCCATATGGTATTTTTCAAGAGCTTATTTGTTATGTTCAAATAGATGATTATGCCAAACCTATTATGTTCAGGCATACGGCGCTTGAGGAAAATGCAGCAGATTTTCGCGTAAAGATAGCTGCTGAAATGTTGGACTTTGATAATGCTATTGCTGAACTTAGGGGTGGCAAACGCTTGGTCAGAATGCAGCTAATCAATCCTACAGAACAAGGACAAGACCCTCAAAGCTATGAACATCAGGTAACTGCGCTTAGGTACTACAAAGAAGAGCGCCAGCGGGTAGAAAATCTGCTTGACAAGAATTTGTCTGAGTATGTTGGTAGGCTGGTTTTCTCAGACGCGCCAGAACATCTTCGTTCTAAAGAGGTAGCTGCCGAATATCAGCCGATTAAGGACGTTGAGTTCAAGCATCGTTATGGCCGACTAGCTGCATTAGTGCTGGCTGAGATTATTGGTTCGATATTAGATGTGAGTAATCCGCCTTATGATAATCTGTTCCATCAGCATCCAATCAAAACAGCTCTTTCACAGCTTTATCTGTCAGAAACTAAGGTAATAGCGTTTATTCTTCTTGGTGATTGTTGCCCTTTGGATGAGGAATCCAAAGACTTATTGCATCGAGAGCTGTATTGCTCTTTATAATCAATTAGCCGCCAGAGCCAAAGCGTATTGTCAACAACCCTCAGCCGCGAGGCGAATCATTTTCGCTTGGCGGTTTTTTATTTAAGAGATAATAATT